>NZ_VWWM01000073.1:0-34063 GCF_011752945.1 Paraburkholderia sp. Cy-641 | reverse complement strand
CACGGCCCGGCGCGCCGCAGCCACCGTCGGCGCAAGGCGGCGGCCCGCCCTCGCACACGGGGTCGTCGCGACGCAACGCGCAGACGCTGTTCTCGCAGCTGACCGCGCCGCTCGCCGCGAAGGCCATCGAGGACACCGCGTGCTACCGCTACGGCCGCCTGTTGTCGCGCAACGAAGTCGGCTCGGACCCGAGCGAATTCGCATTGCCGGTCGAGCCGTTTCACGCGCGCAACCGGGAGCGCGCGCAACGCTTTCCGCATGCCTTGCTCGCCACGGCCACGCACGATCACAAGCGCGGCGAGGACGTGCGCGCGCGGCTCGCGGTGCTCAGCGAGATCGCCGACGAATGGAGCGCGACGTTGCGCGCGTGGTCGACCTTGAACGCGCCGCAGCGGCGCGCGCTCGACGGCACGCCGATCAGCAGCGTGAGTCGGGACACGAGCGACGCATGGGCGCCGGGCCCCGCCGCCGAGGCGATGCTGTATCAGACGCTCGTGGGCTGCTGGCCGCTTCTGCTGCGTGCCGGCGACGAAGCCGGCGTCAAGGCACTGGCCGAGCGCGTCGCGCAATGGCAGTTGAAGGCGCTGCGCGAGGCGAAACTGCAAACCAGTTGGCTCGCGCCCGACGAAGCCTACGAAGCGGGCTGCCGCGACTTCCTGTTCGACATCCTCGCGCCGCAGCGGCGCGACGGCTTCCTGAAGGAGCTGGCGGCGTTCGTCGAGCGCATCGGCCGCGCGGGCGCGCTCAACGGCTTGCAACAAACGGTGCTGCGGCTCGCGTCGCCGGGGATTCCCGATCTTTATCAAGGCACCGAGTTGTGGGACTTCAGCCTCGTCGATCCCGACAATCGGCGGCCCGTCGATTTCGCGCGGCGCGAAGCATCGCTCGCGACGGCACAGACACCGCCGTCGGAGCTTCTCGCGGATTGGCGCGACGGACGCGTGAAGCTCGCGGTAATCCAGCGTGTGCTCGCGTTGCGCACGCATCTGCCGGAATTGCTGAGCCAGGGTGCGTATCTGCCGCTCGCGGTGCGGGGCGCGCATGCGTCGAGTGTGATTGCGTTCGCGCGGCGGCATGGCAATGCGTGGGCCGTGGTGGTGGCGAGCCGGCTTGCGGCGAGGCTGCTTCGAACCGGGCGCGATACCGGCGCAGGTGACGCCGGGAGCGCTCAAGGAGATTTGCCGCTCGTCGAGCCCGAGCGATGGGCCGATACGGCCATCGAGATGCCGTCCGATCTGTCGGCGCGCGCGCTGTTCGACTGGCTGAGTCCCGCCGCGCCGAAGGTCGACGAGAATGGTTTGCTGTATCTGCGCGATGCGCTGGCGGCGATGCCGGTGGCGGTGCTGGTCGAGGACGGCGTGCCGCGGAGTTGAGGGCGGCTTTTGCTGGTAGGTTGAAGTGCACTCCCAGGCTTGGACTTAACCTTGAGCGCCGGCTTTGAACGACCGCTCAACCGCCTTCGTCGTCGAACATCTTCGGATACACGCGCACGAGCACGATGCGTGGGCCCTTCATCTTCTTGATGACCACGTCGAAGTCTTCGAACTCGATGCGCTGCCCCTCGCTCGGCAGATCGTTGAGCGCCTGGATCACGAGACCGCCGACCGATTCCGCCCGGCCCTCGTCGATATCGATACCGAGCGCGCGTTCGAGCGACACCACCGGCAAGCTGCCTTTGCCCATCAGCGTGCCGTCGTCCATGCGCGTCCAGTCGGCATCGCCCTGACGGAATTCGTCGTGAATCTGCCCCACCAGCGCGCCGAGCAGATTGTCGAGCGTGAGAAATCCGATCGGCTTCGCATGCTTGTAGCCGACCAGCGCAAAGTGCGGCGCGCCCTTGCGGAAGCGGCGGAACAGTTCGAGCGCCGGCAGATCGGGCCGCACGCATTGCACCGGGCGCACGTAGCGGCCGAGATCGTCGAGCGTGCTGCCGGCCTGGCGCGCGAGCAGCAGGTCCTTCAGGTGAATCATGCCGGCGACGCGCTCGCCCGAGGCATCCTCGAATAGCGGATAGCGGCTGAAGCGATGCTGCGCGACCACCTGCATGTTGTCGCGCAAGGGCAGATCGCGCCGCAGGCTGACCATTTCATGCGCGGGCCGCATCAGGTCCGACACGGTCATGCGCGAAAAATCGAGCGAATGCGCGATCGTGTTCCATTCGTCCTGGCTGTATGCGCCATCGGTCGCCACGCGTCCGCTCGCGACCTGTGCACGGCGGCCGCGCAGGATCAGCTTGAGTTCGTCGGTCGAGTAATGGGAATCGTGACCGTGACCGGTATCGAGCCCCGCTGCCTTCAGTACCGTGTTCGCGCTCGTATTGAGCACCCAGATGGCCGGATACATCACCCAGTAAAAACCGTACAGCGGCATCGCGGCCCATAGCGACACCTTCTCCGCTTCGCGGATCGCGAGCGACTTCGGCGCGAGTTCGCCGACGACGATATGCAGGAACGAGATGCACGAGAACGCGAAGAACAGCGAAATGCCGTGGATCAGCTGTTCCGATTCGACGCCGATCACCTTGAAGAGCGGCGTCAGCAGTTGCGCGAACGCGGGCTCGCCGATCCAGCCAAGCCCGAGCGAGGCGAGCGTGATGCCGAGCTGACACGCCGAGAGATAGGCGTCGAGCTGTCCATGCACTTTCGCGAGCAGGCGCCCACGCATGCCGTGCTGGGCCGCGAGGCTTTGCACGCGCGTCTGCCGCAGTTTCACCAGACCGAATTCAGCGGCGACGAAAAAGCCGTTGAGGGCAACGAGAAACAATGCGCCGATAAGGGCAACGACCTGGATCAAAGCGAGGGGCTCCGGCAACAAAAGTTGTCAGTATAGAGGGTGAAAGCTCGGTGAAAAGTTAAGCGCGCTTATTTGCACGTACTCGTGTTTGCCGGCGGCTGCCTGTTGCCTGCGCCTGCTTGCGCGCCCGGCATGCCGGCACCCCATGCTCAATCGTACTCATTCGTGTTCGTTCGTATTCATTTCGGTACGCTCGCGCTGAACGGCACGCGCAGCGTGAGCGTGGCAACGCCGTTGCCGTCGCCGTCCACCGCGTCGCTTTGCTCGAAGCTGCCGCCGTGTGCTTCCGCGACGCGCTTGCACAGCGCGAACACCCATGCAATGCGTTTCGCTTCGCGCGGCTCGCCTGCCTGCTTGCGCGCAAACACTTCCAGCAGGTGGGGCAACGCGGCATCGTTCAGCGCGGCCTGGTTCGGCTCGTACACCACGCTCGCGTGCCACGCGCCCGCGTCCGCGCGCGTGCTCAGCGCGACCTCGGCACCCGGCGCGCCCGCTTCGACCGCAAACGTGAGCATCAGCCACAAGGCCGCGGCCAGCCGCTCGCGGTCGCCGTTCAACTGCTCGGTGGCAAGCTGCGAGTCGAGCCTGATCTCGACGCCGCGCGCGCGAGCGAGACCGGTGCGGACCTCGGCGATGGTTTCGTCGAGCAGCGGATGCAGAGAAAACGGCGCATACGCGAGCGCGAGCGACTTCGTTTCGGCGCGCGTCGCATCGACCACCGTTTCGAGCAGCTTGACCTGCTGATCGACGCCGCTGCGAATGCCGGCAATCGCGCGCTGCGAGTTCGGGTCGCTCGCATCGAGCTTGCGCTCGAGCACGTAGGCCCAGCTATGGATCGCATTCAACGGACCACGCAGATCGTGCGACACCAGCGACAGCACATGATCGCGCATGAACAACGCGGTTTGCGCGCGCAGATGCGCACTGCGTTCGGAAATGGCAAAGCCGGCAGGCGCGGACTGTACGTCAGCCGCCCCGGTTGAAGACGTTGTCACGATCGAGCTCTCTCAGGCAATGGCGGTGATTGAAGGAATGTCCCATTATAGGCAAGCGGTCCGGGCCGACCAGCCTGGCCGAACGGCTAATGGCGCGCAATCCGCGTGCCACCTGCAATGCCCGGCAAGACTCGGCGATGCGGCTCAACACGCCTACAATGTCGGTTTTACGTTTTGATGAGAGGAGCGACGCATGTCGACTGTGACGACCGAATCCGGCCTGAAGTACGAAGACCTCGTGGAAGGCGCCGGCGCCGAAGCGGTAGCCGGCAAAACCGTGACCGTGCACTACACGGGCTGGCTGACCGACGGCCAGAAGTTCGATTCGAGCAAAGACCGCAATGACCCGTTCGCATTTGTGCTGGGCGGCGGCATGGTCATCAAGGGCTGGGACGAAGGCGTGCAAGGCATGAAGGTCGGCGGCAAGCGCAAGCTGACCATTCCGCCGCAACTCGGCTACGGCGTGCGCGGCGCGGGCGGCGTGATTCCGCCGAACGCAACGCTCGTGTTCGAAGTCGAGCTGCTCGAAGTCTGAGTCGGCCCTCGGGTCCATTCCGGCTACACCCAGGCTGTTTTTCATGAGCCACGCCGCCGTCACCGCCCCTAACGTTTCGTTGCGCCGCTACGGCGCAATCGAAGCGTCGGACGTGCACGACTTTCATCAGGTCGTGCTCGGGCTCGACGGCGCGATGGTGATGGCGGTAGACGGCGTCGCACAGCAGATCGACGCCGGTTCCGCATGGCTGATTCCGGCCGGCGCGCGGCACGATTACGCGGGTGTCGGCGAAAACCGGCAACTGGTGCTGGATTTGCCGGCTGCGTCGCTGGCCGTGCCCGAGCGGCTGTTCGAGCGCCCTCGGGCCGTTACGGTGGATGCGTCGCTCGCGCAACTCGTGCATCGGATCGTCGCGCATGCAACAGGGGGCGCGGTCGACGCGCAAGGCGACGCCCTCAACCGCCGCTTCCATTGGGACGCCGCCGCGCGTCTCGGCGCGGCGCTTATCGCCGACGCCGGCACGCTTGCGGGCGCGCGGGCCGCAGGCGCCGGCCTCGATTTCGCGCGCATCGACCGCTGGCTGCGCGCGCATCTCTCTGAGCCATTGCGTATCGCCGATCTCGCCGCGCATTGCGGCTTCGGCATGCGCCGTTTTCACCAGCTTTTTATTGACGCATTCGGCGAAACGCCGCATCGCTATTTGCAGCGGCTGCGGCTCGACACGTCGCTCACGCTGCTCGCAGACCCGCGTCTTTCATTGACGGAAATCGCGCTCGACATCGGCTTCGCCGATCAGAGCGCTTACACGCACGCGTTCACGCGGCGCTTCGGGCTCGCGCCCGGACAGTGGCGGGCGCTGCGTCATTGATGAGGCGAGAGGCTGCGTGAGCCGGTATGGCCCGCACCAGTTCTGCTGGCTGGCACTTTCCCCCGCTTACCCCGCCAGCCCGCGCTCCAGATCGGCGCGGATATCGCCGGCGTTTTCGAGCCCCACCGCAAGCCGGATCAGACCTTCGCTAACGCCCGCCGCCGCGCGCGCTTCCGGCGTGATACGGCCGTGCGTGGTCGTCGCCGGATGCGTGATCGTGGTGCGCGTGTCGCCGAGGTTGCCGGTGATCGAGCAAACCTTCGTGCTGTCGATCACGCGCCATGCATTGGCGCGCATCTGCTCGGGCGTGTCGCCCTTCAGCTCGAACGACACGATCGCGCCGCCCGACTTCTGCTGACGCATCGCGAGCGCATGCTGCGGATGCGATTCGAGCCCCGGATAGAACACGCGATTCACAGCCGGATGCGAATCGAGCCAGCGCGCGATTTCGAGCGCATTCGCCGACTGCTTTTCGACGCGCAACGACAGCGTTTCCATGCCCTTCAACAGCACCCACGCGTTGAACGCCGACAGCGTCGGCCCGGCGCTGCGCACGAACGGAAACACCTTCTCCATGATGAATTTCTTCGAGCCGACCAGCGCGCCGCCGAGCACGCGGCCCTGGCCGTCGAGAAACTTGGTGGCCGAATGCATGACGACGTCCGCGCCGAGCTTCAGCGGCTGCTGCAAGGCCGGGCTGCAGAAACAGTTATCGACGACGAACAGCGCATTGGCCGCCCGGGCGATCTTGCTGATCGCCTCGATATCGGAGACTTCGGTCAGCGGGTTCGACGGCGTTTCGAGGAAGAACATCTTCGTCTCGGGACGCACGGCGTTTTTCCATGCGTCGAGATCGGTCGGATCGACGAACGTGGTCGTAATGCCGAACTTGCTGAAAATCTGCGAGAACATGCCGAGCGTCGAGCCGAACAGCGCCTGCGAGCTCACGAGGTGGTCGCCCGCCTGCAACGTCGACATCACGACCGACATGATCGCGGCCATGCCCGACGCCGTCGCGATACAGGCCTCGCCGCCTTCGAGCGCGGCCAGGCGGTCCTGGAACATCGAGACGGTCGGGTTCGTGAAGCGCGAGTACGTGAAATAGTCTTCGGAGTTCTTGAAGCGCTCGGCGGCATCCGCGGCGCTCGCGAACACGAAGCTCGAGGTCAGGAAAATCGCTTCCGAATGCTCGTTGAAGTCGCTGCGCGCGGTGCCCGAGCGGACGGCCAGCGTATCGAAGTCGAAGTTCAGGGAGTCGTCCATGTTGGTTCTGGTTTCCAAGGTTCCATGGCTGCGTGCGGTGCGCATCGGAGACAGCGCGACGCCGTACGGCAGCAACAAAAAGCCCGCTTTTGCGTCGGCATAAGCGGGCTTCATGTGCGGGGAAGCAGGAGCTAGGGCGGATGATTGCGGCTTTCCGCCTTTCGCTTTAGCTGTTTCGGGTTGCCCCGCGTCCGCAAGCTGAGATCAAATCGACGCAAGCCGTCATGCTAACACGCTCGCGCCGCGGTGTGCGCTCAGCCTACCGACAGCTGCAGATGCAGCTGCGAACGCGCCGGGCCGCCGCCGTCGATCGCCTCGCTCGCGGCGTCGCGATCCGATTGCGACGACGGCTCAAGACGCGCGCTTTCGATGCGATCGAGGTACTCGGTCGTGATGTCGCCGGTCACGTAGTGGCCGTCGAAGCACGATGCCTCGAACTCCTTCAGCGCCGGGTTGATGTCGCGCACCGCCTGCTTGAGCGCATCGACGTCCTGGTACACGAGGTGGTCCGCGCCGATCATGCGCGCGACTTCCTCGTCCGTGCGGCCATGCGCGACGAGTTCGCCGCGCGTCGGCATGTCGATGCCGTAGACGTTCGGGAATTTCACGGGCGGCGCCGCCGAGGCGAAAATCACCTTGTTCGCGCCCGCGTCGCGCGCCATCTGCACGATTTCGTGCGAGGTGGTGCCGCGCACGATCGAGTCGTCGACGATCAGCACGTTCTTGCCCTTGAACTCGATGTTCATCGCGTTGAGCTTCTGGCGCACCGACTTCTTGCGCACCGCCTGGCCCGGCATGATGAAGGTGCGGCCCACGTAGCGGTTCTTGAAGAAGCCTTCGCGATACTCGACGCCGAGCTTCTTCGCGACCTGCATCGCGGCCGGGCGCGACGAGTCGGGAATCGGCATCACGACGTCGATCGCGACGTCGGGCAGCTCGCGGCGGACTTTCTCGGCGAGGTAGTCGCCCATGCGCAGACGCACGTTGTAGACCGGCACGCCGTCGAGCACCGAGTCCGGACGCGCGAGATACACGAGTTCGAAGATGCACGGGTTCAGGCTCGGAGCCGTCGCGCATTGCTGCGCATGCAACTGGCCGTCGGCGTCGATGAAAATGGCTTCGCCCGGCGCGACGTCACGCACGAACTCGAAGCCGATGCCTTCGATCGCCACCGATTCCGACGCCAGCATCCACTCGACGCCCTGCGCCGTTTCCTGCTTGCCGATGCACAGCGGGCGAATGCCGAACGGGTCGCGGAAACCGAGCAGGCCGTAACCGGCGATCAGCGAGACGATCGCGTACGAGCCGCGCACACGGCGATGCACGCCCGACACCGCCTTGAACAGCGCGGCCGGATCGAGCTGCAGGCCCGAGCTCGACAGCTGCAATTCGTGCGCGAGCACGTTGAGCAGCACTTCGGTGTCGGAATTGGTGTTCACATGGCGCCGATCGATGCGGAACATCTCGTCTTTCAGCTGCTGCCAGTTGGTCAGATTGCCGTTGTGCGCGAGGATGATGCCGAACGGCGCGTTCACGTAGAACGGCTGGGCTTCTTCTTCGCTCGACGCCGAACCGGCCGTCGGGTAGCGGACCTGGCCGATGCCGGTCGTGCCGGGCAGGCTGCGCATGTTGCGCGTGCGGAACACGTCGCGCACCATGCCGTTGGCCTTGTGCATGTGGAAATTGCTGCCGTTCGCGGTTGCGATGCCGGCGGCGTCCTGACCGCGGTGCTGCAGCAGCAGCAGGCTGTCATAGATGAGCTGGTTGACCGGAGAATGGGAAACTACGCCTACGATGCCGCACATGGCATGTCCTTCAAAGGTACGAAATTCATGATGGCGCCCGGTGCCTGCGACGGCGTACGCGCGATGCCGCGACGGTACGCGCTACGGCGTCAAGGCAGCCGGCGGGTGCCGGGGTCCTGTCCTGCATTGCTCTGGGCGCCCGGATCGTCCACGTGGACGTAAGCGGCGAGCGCCTCGGGAAGCAGCGATTTCAGAGCGAGCACGCCTTCTGCCGCATAGGGGCGAAGCAGCGCGTTGCGCCAGAATTCCTGTTTGGGCAGTTCGGTCAAGCCTGCGAGGGCGACCAGAATCAGCACCAGAACGACCCCGCGCACGAGGCCAAACATCAAACCGAGCGAGCGGTCCGCGCCGCCGAGGCCCGTGACCTGCACGAGACGGCTGAGCAGCGCGCTCACCACGCTCGACACCAGCACCACGCCGATCACCACGAGCGAGAAAGCCAGCAGCCACTGGGTCAGCGCGCCCCCCGGCCAGTTGGACGGGATATAAGGGACCACGTAGCCGACGAACTCGCAAGCCAGGAAAAACGCCGCGACCCAGCCGATCAAACCGAATACTTCCGACAGCAAACCGCGCCAGGCGCCACGCAGCGCCGACAAGCCGATCACCGCCATTACAGCGTAGTCGAAGGCAGTGAACATCGCTGGCTTACTGAGCGGCACCGCTGTTCGAGCCCGCCATCAGACCGGCCCCGCGAACCTTCGCGATCGCTTCGGTGGCCGAGGCGCGGTCGGCGAACGGACCGGCGCGCAACAGCGCCATGGTCGAGCCGTCTGCCTGCTTGCGATGTTCGATATATGCGGGTACGCCGGCCGCTTTCAACTTCGAGACCCAATTGCGCGCGTTCGTTTCGTTCGCGAAGGCGCCGAGCTGGACCGCGAAACGGCTGCCGGGCGGCGATGCCGGCGTGCCGGAATTGGCGTCGGCGCTGGCGGCGGCCGTGTTCGTGTCGTCGTCGGTCGACGTAGCGGCGGTGGCCGGTGCCTTGGTCGGCTTCGCGGGAGCGGTGTTGGCGGCGAGCGCCGGCGCCTGCGGTTTCGCGGCGGGCTTGGCCGCAGCAGTTGCGCTCGTGGCCGACTTCGCGTCCTGCTTCGCGGTGCTCGTGCCCGACTGTGCCGGCTTCGTGGCGGCCGGCGCCGTGGCGGCGGTCGTTGCCGGCGCAAGGCCGGAAGCGGAGAGACCCGCGTCGGCGGCAGGCGGATTATCCGGCGCGACGCCGGCCTGCACGTCTTCGCTGGCGGTGGATTTGGCGAGCTTCGGCGCGGGCCGGCTCGGAATGTCGATGGAGATGTCGTCGGTGACGGGCTTCGGGTGCGAGTCGAGCACCATCGGCAGGATGATCACCGCCGCGACGACCAGCGCGATCGCGCCGACGAGCCGGCGCCGCGCACGCTGCTTTTCCGGCAGCGTAGGGTCGAGCAGCATGGCATCGGCATCGACGGAGCGCTCGGTGCGGCGGGTGCGCCGCTCGACGCGCTCACCCCGGGCGGCCCGATTGGAACTGGTGTTTGCGCCGCGCCGGCTGGGCGCGTCGTCTTTCTTGCCGAACGAGAAAATTCCCATGAATCGCTTGGTTCGAGCCTGGCGCCCGCTCAGTGTTGCTGCGATTTCCGGTAGGCCATCACACCTGCTACCGTATAGAAACTGCCGAAAACCACGATTCTATCATTCTCCGACGCGCGTTTTAGCGCGTCCTGGAAAGCTTCTGCCGGACTCGCGTAACGCGTCACGCTGCTGTCGGCGCCCCCACCCTCGCTCACGCCCTGCTCGCGCAATGCCGTTTCGAGCTCCTGCGCCGACGCCGCCCGCGGGGTCGGCAGATCGGTCACGCACCAGTGATCGATCTCGCCCTTCAGGTGATTGAGCACGCCGGCGATGTCCTTGTCGCGCATCGCGCCGAACACCGCGTACGTGTACGGGAAAAAGCCCATGTTGCCGAGGTTTTGCGCGAGCACCGCAGCCGCATGCGGATTGTGGCCGACGTCGAGCACGATGGACGGCTTGCCTGGCAGCACCTGGAAACGCCCCGGCAGATCGACGTTGGCGATGCCGAGCCGGATGTCCTGCGCCGACACCGGCAGGCGGTCGCGCAATGCTTCGAGCGCGGCCAGCGCCGCCGATGTGTTGATCAGCTGATTCGCGCCGCGCAGCGACGGATAGGCAAGCGCCGAGCGCCGCAGCGTCGGGCCGACATAGCTCCACTGTTGGCGCTCGCTGCCCGCCTGGCCTTCGTAACGGAAATCGCGGCCGAATAGCCACAGCTCGGCGCCGATTTTTTCCGCGTGATCGATCAGCGATTGCGGCGGCACCGGGTCCGCGCAGATCGCCGGCTTGCCCGGACGGAAAATGCCGGCTTTTTCGAAGGCGATTTTCTCGCGCGTATCGCCGAGATAATCCATGTGATCGAGGTCGATGCTCGTGATGATCGCGCAGTCCGTGTCCAGAATATTGACGGCGTCGAGACGGCCACCCAGACCGACTTCGAAGATCACCGCATCGAGCCCGCGCGACGCGAACAGGCTCATGATCGCGAGCGTCGTAAATTCGAAATAAGTCAGCGTGACGGGCTCGGCAAGGCTCAGGCGCGCGGCTTCGACGGTTTCGAAGTGCGGCAGCAGGTCCGCGTCGCTCGCCATCTCGCCGTTGATTCGTGCCCGCTCGTTGAACGACAGCAGATGCGGCGACGTGTGGCAGCCGACCGTGAAGCCCGCGCGCAACAGAATGGCTTCCATGATCGCGCAGGTCGAGCCTTTGCCGTTCGTCCCACCGACCGTGATGATCGGGCAGGAGAACGACAACTGCATTGCGTCACGCACCTTGGAGATGCGGCCCAAACCCATGTCGATGCCGACCGGATGCGCGGATTCAAGGTGCGTGAGCCACGCGTCGAGGGTGGGGAATGTCGTCATCGGGTGAATCTTGAGTGAGTCGAGAGTCTTCGCGGGTGGTTCGCGGGTTCGTTCGCGAGTTTTCGGTCCGGCAGTGCTAGTGGCAACGCTATGAATAGGCGCGGGCCCGGCGGTTCAGGTCGAGCCGACACGCGCGCCAGCGCGGTTTATGCGCACAAAGAAAGCCGCGCAGCCTCTTTCGTTGCGGCTTCCGCCAGAGGCAATCGCCGTCGCATTGCAAGAGACCGCAATTATCCCGGAAATGACAGCGCGCCGCTTGATTGCTCACGCGGCGCGCTCTTTTTGACGATTTCTCTGACCGCCGCCGCGTGTTTTTCGCGGCGAAGCGGCAGAGCAAATTGCTGTACGACGTGCGGTACGGCCGGCTTTACGCCACGGCATCCGCCGGCTGATGGCTCAGCAACGCCAGCAATTGCGCGATTTCCTCGCGCAGCTTGCGACGGTCGACGATCATGTCGATCGCGCCCTTCTGCAGCAGGAACTCGGCGCGCTGGAAACCTTCCGGCAGCTTTTCACGCACGGTCTGTTCGATCACGCGCGGGCCGGCAAAGCCGATCAGCGCCTTCGGCTCGGCGATCACGACGTCGCCGAGGAACGCGAAGCTCGCGGACACGCCGCCCATCGTCGGATCGGTCAGTACGGAGATGAACGGCAGCTTCGCTTCGGCGAGCTTCGTGAGCATCGCCGTGGTTTTCGCCATCTGCATCAGCGACAGCAGGCTTTCCTGCATCCGCGCGCCGCCCGAAGCGGTAAAGCAGATGAACGGCACCTTCTGTTCGAGCGCGTTCTGTGCGCCGCGCGCAAAGCGCTCGCCGACCACCGAACCCATCGAGCCGCCCATGAACGAGAACTCGAAGCATGCGACCACGACCGGCAGCGTGTGAATCGCGCCGCCCATCACGACCATGGCGTCGGTTTCGTCGGTTTCGTCCATCGCCTCTTTAAGGCGATCCGGGTACTTGCGGCTGTCCTTGAACTTGAGCGCGTCGACCGGAACGATTTCCTGGCCGATTTCGTAGCGGCCTTCCGGATCGAGCAGGCCGTCGAGCCGCTCACGCGCGCCGATACGCATGTGATGGTCGCACTTCGGGCAAACATGCAGATTGGCCTCGACGTCGTTGCGATACAGCACGGCTTCGCACGAAGGGCACTTGATCCACAGGCCTTCCGGAATCCCCTTGCGGTTCTTCGGGTCGGTTTGTTTGATTTTCGGCGGCAGCAGCTTATCGAGCCAGCTCATAGGGAATCCTTCTGGGTCACGGTTGCGCGAACGGCGGGACGAACCCGCCGCTCACGTGACAGCGACAAAAATAACTGTTATCGGGCAGTCGCGGCGCTATCGAGCGCCTCGCGCACTTCGGCGATGAAACGCGTCAGCGTCTCGGCAGCGGCGTCGGGCGCTGCCTGTTCGAGCAATTGAACGATACGGCTGCCGATCACGACGGCGTCGGCCACACCGGCTACCGCGCGCGCCGCTTGCGCGTCGCGAATGCCGAAACCGACGCCCACCGGCAGGGGGACGCGCGACTTGATGGCCGGGATTTTACTCGCGATGCTGGAAACGTCCAGATTCGCCGCGCCGGTCACCCCTTTCAGCGACACATAGTAGACGTAGCCGCTGGCGATCCGGCCGACCTCGGCGATACGCTCGTCAGTTGAGGTCGGGGCAAGCAGAAATATCGGATCGATGCCGGCAGATCGCATCTGTTCGGCGAAATCAACGCATTCCTCGGGCGGATAATCGACCACCAGCACGCCATCGACACCGGCTTCATTGGCCGCCTTCGCGAACGCTTCGGCGCCCATCCGCTCGATCGGATTTGCGTAGCCCATCAGAACGACCGGCGTCTTGTCGTCGGTTTCGCGGAAGCGCTTGACGTCGGCGAACACCTGGCGCAGCGTCACGCCGCGCTCCAGCGCGCGCTCGGACGACCGCTGGATCACGGGACCATCGGCCATCGGGTCGGAAAACGGCACGCCAAGCTCGATGACATCGGCACCGCCGGCCACGAGCGCATGCATGAATTCGACGGTGCGAGCCGGGTCCGGGTCGCCGGCCGTGATGAACGGGATCAAGCCCTTCTTACCCTGGGCGGACAGCGCGGCAAACGTGTTCTTGATACGGGACATGGAAATATTCTCGGATTAGGGCTACTGCATGCTCGTTACAGTGTATTTGCTGCATGTTCGCGGCAACTGTCACGCTTTTCACTGCACTTCGGTCGGCGGCTGCACTTTCGGCCTGGCTCTGGCCCGACGCGGCACAGGTGGCGAAGCGGCGGCGCTCACGCGCTCGCGCGCTATCGCGCAGTAGCTTTCATTGATCTCATAGCCGACGAATTCGCGCTGATGACGGACGCAAGCGACCGCGGTGGTGCCGCTGCCCATGAACGGGTCGAGCACCCGGCCGCCTTTCGGGCAGCTGGACAGCACCATCCGCTCGACGATTTCCAGAGGTTTCTGGGTCGGGTGCGCCACACGTTCGGCATGCTGCCGATGCAGGCGCGAGACCGACCAGACATCCTTGGGATTATAGCCAAGCTCCAACCACTTGCTTCCTTCGAACAACTTACGCGAACGCGCCTTCTTCGTGACTGCATCGTACGGGATGCGGACGGGATCGAGATCGAAGAAATAGTCCTTCGACACCGCGAAGAAACCGATGTTGTCGTGCACCGACGTGAAGCGGCGCGTGGTGCCGCCCATGCTCGGCACGCGCCGGTCCCAGATGATTTCGTTGATCATCACGAGTTTTGTCTTCAGAAAGCTGAAGATTTCCGGCGCGTACTGCCAGGTGCAGAAAATATAGAGCGAACCCGACGGCTTGAGCTTCGGTACCGCAAGCTCGAGCCAGCCGCGCGTCCAGACGAGAAAGTCCTCGCCCGTACGCATGTCGGAATCGTTGCCGTAGTCCTTGCCCAGCCCATAAGGCGGATCGCAGACGATCAGGTCGATCGACCCGTCGGGAATGTTCGCTACGTCGGTCAGAAAATCGCGGTTCAACAGCTGAATGCCGGCCGGCACCTGCGCCAGCAGCGGCGCCGATGCCGCGGCCGCCGTTACCCCGGCGGCCGGATTCGTGATTTCAAGCGCCGGCTGCGGCTCGTCGAACTCGTCGCGCATCGTCGCGGCTCAGAACTGGATGCCCGATCGCTCGGCGACCGTGTGCATGTCCTTGTCGCCGCGGCCCGACAGGTTGACCAGCAGGACCTTGTCCTTCGGCAGCGTCGGCGCGAGCTTCATCGCGTAAGCGAGCGCGTGGCTCGACTCGAGCGCGGGGATGATGCCCTCGATGCGGCAGCAATCGTGGAATGCCTTGAGCGCTTCTTCGTCGGTGATAGCGACATATTGCGCGCGATTGCTGTCTTTTAGCCACGCATGCTCGGGGCCCACGCCCGGATAGTCGAGACCGGCCGACACCGAATGCGTCTCGATAATCTGGCCGTCTTCGTCCTGCAGCAGGTACGTGCGGTTGCCGTGCAGCACGCCGGGGCTGCCGCCGATCAGCGAGGCTGCGTGGCGGCCCGTTTCGAGGCCGTCACCGGCTGCTTCGACGCCGATCAATTGCACGGAAGTGTCGTCGATATAGGGGTAAAAGATACCCATCGCATTCGAACCGCCGCCAATGCACGCGATCACAGCATCCGGCTGACGGCCGGCCAGTTCCGGCATCTGCACGCGGCATTCGTCGCCGATCACGCGCTGGAAGTCGCGCACCATCATCGGATACGGATGCGGACCCGCGACCGTGCCGATGATGTAGAACGTGTTTTCGACGTTGGTGACCCAGTCGCGCATCGCTTCGTTCAGCGCGTCCTTGAGCGTACGGGAGCCCGATTCCACCGGCACGACCGTCGCGCCGAGCAGTTTCATGCGGTACACGTTGGCAGCCTGGCGACGCACGTCTTCGGCGCCCATGTAGACCACGCACTCCATACCGAAGCGCGCGCAGATCGTCGCCGTGGCCACGCCGTGCTGGCCGGCGCCGGTTTCGGCAATCACGCGCGGCTTGCCCATGCGCTTGGCGAGCAGCGCCTGGCCGATCACGTTGTTGATCTTGTGCGCGCCGGTATGGTTGAGGTCTTCACGCTTCAGATAAACCTGCGCGCCGCCGAGCAGTTCGCTCCAGCGCTGGGCGTGATAAATCGGCGAAGGACGACCCACGAAATACTTGAGTTCGCGCTCGTATTCGGCGACGAACTCCGGGTCTTTCTGATATTTCTCGTAGGCTTCACGCAGCTCGTTGAGTGCGGAAAACAGCGTTTCGGCGACGAACACACCGCCAAATTGGCCGAAATGGCCTCTTTCGTCAGGCAAGTTGTACATGGTGATCACTCTTCTCAGAATGGCTCGCGGCTTTCATGCGAGAGAGCCGCGAACCTGAATCATTCGGCGTCCGCGGTGCGCACCGCGCGTACGAACGCCGCCATCCGGGCGTGATCTTTCACGCCCCTGGCGCCCGCGACTTCGATGCCGCTCGAGACATCGACCGCGTATGGGCGCACGCGATGGATCGCATCACTGACGTTTTGCGCGTTCAACCCACCACTCAAAACGGCCCGATGCGCGAGCTCTGCTGGAATAAGTGACCAATCGAAAACCTTCCCGCCGCCGCCATAGCCTTCGACATGCGTATCGAATAGAAGGCCACTGGCTGCTGAATAGTTAAGTGCCGATTTTACCAAATCGGCCGGTTGAGTATCCGCCGCAATCCGCAGCGCGCGCAACCAAGGCAAACCCGCAATGCTGGCAAGGGTTTCGCACTGCGCCGGGGTCTCGTCGCCGTGAAATTGCAGCAGCGTGAGATTGACGTTGCTCGCGACTTCGCGAATCCAGTCCGGCGTCGCATTGACGAACAGGCCGACGACCGACACGAACGGCGGCACGTCGTGCACGAGCTCGACCGCCTGAGCGACGCTCACCGAGCGCGGGCTCGGCGGGTAGAAAACGAGGCCGATCGCGTCGGCGCCGAGATCGATCGCATGGGCGACGTCCTCGGGCCTGGACAGCCCGCACAGCTTGATGCGCGTGCGATGCGGCACGCCTGGCGAGTCGCCTGCACCGGCTTGGTTCGCGGGTTGCTCGACTGCTTTCAGGTTTTCGGTTGTTCGGTCCATACGCTGCTCCACGGCACGCTGCCGGTTACCGGCGCGGGCACGGCGAATTGTTCAGGATAGCCCACCTGCGCGAGATACAGGCCGTCCGGCATGAAGGTCGGCGCCGCGCAATCGCGACTGCGGCTCGCGAGCACGTCGGCCATCCAGCCGGCAGGCCGGCGTCCGCTGCCGATTTCAATCAGACAGCCCATCACGTTGCGCACCATGTGGTGCAGGAACGCGTTCGCGCGGAAGCGGAAATGCACGAAGTTACCGTGCTGTTTCACGTCGATCTGGTACAGATGCTTGAACGGCGTCTTCGACTGACATTGCGACGAACGGAACGCCGAAAAATCGTGCTCGCCGATCAGATGCACGGCGCCGGCCCGCATCGCGTCGGCGTCGAGCGGCGTATGCACCCAGCCGGCCTTCGTCGACAACATCGGCGAGCGCACCGGGCTCACGTACAGCACGTAGTAATAGGTCCGCTCGAACGCCGAGAAGCGCGCGTGGAAATCGTCGGGCATCGGCTTCGCCCACTGCACGCCGATCGTCTTCGGCAGGAAGGCATTGGGACCGCGCACCCACGAGATATCGACGCGCTCGAGTTCGGTGTCGAAATGCACGACCTGCCCGAGCCCGTGCACGCCACGGTCCGTGCGGCCCGCCACGGTGGTCTGCACGGGTGTGCGCATGAATTCGCGCAGCGCCCGCTCGAGTTCGTCCTGCACGGTGTTGCCGTGCGGTTGCGACTGCCAGCCCGCGAACGCCGAACCGTCGTACTGAACGCCTAACGCAATGCGCTTCACGACAGCGGCGCGAGGGTCGAGAGCAACGCGCGGGCTTCGGTGCGCGTGGCCGGATCGTTGGCTTCGATCACTTCGTTGATGAGGGCGCGGGCACCCGCGAGGTCGCCGAGTTCGATGTACTCGGACGCCAGTTCGAGCTTGTTGCGCGCGATGCGGCCGAGATCGGCCTGCGTGAACGCCGGCAACGGCTGCGCGGGACTCGGCGGCAGTTCGAGGTCGAAGTCGAGCTTCAGCGCGCCGAAGCCCGCCGCGCCCAAACCCGCGACGGCGCCGTGACCGGCGGTGCCGGCGGCGATTTGATCGGCGATGTGCGGGGCGTCGTCGTCCGGCTCATGTGCGGCGAAGGCTTGCTGCGCGGTCGTTTCGGGCGAGGCGACCGGTTGCGTCGACAACGGGGCGGCTGGCTCCGCATTGCCGGTGGGCGCTTCGACGCGCGGCGGCAATGGCATGTCGAGGCTGCTGAACGCGTCCACGGCGTCGCGCGGAAATGCCGATGGTGCGGGTGGCGTGGGTTGAATCGGTGCTGCGGTATCGCTGTGCGGTTGACCGAGCGGCGCGGTTGCGTCAGGTTCGGCCGGGTGTTGCGTGAAATCGATCGCAGGGGCGGGAACCGGGTTTTGCGGCTCGGCCAAGGGCTGTTGGGGCTCGGCCGGTGGGGTTGCCGGGGTGTTTGTTGTGGCCTCGCTTCCCGTGGATTCGTCGTCCCATTGCAGACGATGAGCGCGCTCTTCCTGCGGTGCCGATTCGGGGCGAGGTTCGAGTGGATCGCGCGACAGAGCCTCGGCGGCGGGTTCCGCGCCGACGGCAGGGCTTGCGGCTGTGGCTGCGGTGTTGAGGGTTTCCTGAGGGGTGGTTGCTGGGGCGGCGGTTGCGTCAGGTTCGGCCGTGGAGTGTTCTGTGGCTGCGTGTGCCGGTGCTGCAAGGTCGGCTGCGGCACGTTCTGCCGCAGCGTGCTCTGCTGCTGCCGGTTCGGCTGCCACACGCTCCGCTGTGGCGCGCTCCGCTGCCGCCTGCTCGGCTGCCGCGCGCTCAGCCGCGGCGCGTTCCGCTGCCGCCTGCTCCGCCGCCGCGCGCTCGGCTGCGGTGCGTTCCGCTGCCACCTGTTCGCCTGCCTCACGTTCTGCCGCCAACGCAGCCGCCTGCCGAGCCGCTTCATCACCGTGCACATCCGACGCTTCCTGCGCCGCCGTCTGCCCGCGCGCCGAAGCATCGTCCTGCGAATCGCCCGCCTGCGCCGACTGCGCCATTTCGGGATTCACCGCATCCGCCGTATGACCCTCAGCCGTCTTCTCGCGCTTGCGGCGACCCATCCGCAGAGCCGAGAGCAGCACGACCAGCGCGGCGCCAATCGCCGCAGCGATGCTCAGATTCCGCCGCGACATGCCATCGTCATTCGACGGCGGCGGCGCCACACTCGCCTGCCCCGGCGCGACGCCCGCCGCAGGCTGCGCAGCGTTCGTCGGCGCAGCACCCACAACCGTCGTCGCACCGCCGATCCCGTGCTTCTGCAACTCCATCAGCACGCGGTTTTTCAGCGCAAGCAATTGCTGCAGGCTCGATACCTGCGGATGCGTCTGCGAAGCCGGCTGCACGGCAGCGGCTGCCGAGCCGACACCGCTCGTCGCTGCCTGCGCCTGGGCGGCTGGCACACTCGCCGGCGATTGAACCGATCCGGTCCACTCCTGCGCACCGCTCGCCGGCAGCGCCGCCGCCTGCGAGCCTGCTACCGGCGCGGACGCAGCCGCTCCGCTCGCTGCCGTCGCCGACATCACCGCGCTCGCGCTAACCGGCACACTGGCCGCACCAGACACTGCGGGCGCGGCAGACGTCGCGACCTGCGCCGCTGCCTGAGTGCCTACCTGAGTTGTGACCTGAGTCGCAGCACTAGTCACACTCGCAGCCGCAGCGCTGACCTGCGCGACCGCGCTCGCAGCACCACTGCCCGCAGCAGCCACCGTCGGCGTGGACACCGGCACAGCCGGCGCGAAAGCAGATGCCGTAGGCGCAGACACCGCCGCACCAGACGTCCCCGAAGCCGCCGCCACAGCACCTGCCGCTGCAACCGACGAAGCCGCCAGCGCCCCCGACGCATCCAGCGCCGGCACGATCAGGATCGCGCCGACACGCAGCCGGCTCGGATCGTGGTTCATGAACGCGGCCGGATTCGTATCGAACAGCGCGTGCGTCGAGCGAGCGAGCACGGCCTTGTCATGCGATTGCGTGACGGCGATCGCCGCGTCGTTCAGCGACTGCCCAGCCCGCACCGTGTACTGGCTGCCCGCGCCATAGGTGACGACAGCGGGAGCGGAACCAGCCTCCGGCGCGCTCGCCGCAGCGCTCGCCGACGCTGGCACCGGCGCCGCGACCGCGCCGCCCATGCCGGCGCCCGCAAGCGCAAGCGCCAACGCAGCGGCAGCCGCCACAGTCGTCAGACGGTCTTTGAATCGACCTTTATCGTGATGGATGGACATAGCCCGAAGAGCGGAGCGTCGAAAGTTCATCGGGACTCCCGCTGCGTCAGCGCGCAGCCTTTTTTGCGATTGGAAAGAAACAAGATAATCGGAGCACACAATGAAAAAAGCGCCGCGCAAGCGCGACGCTTCTTGAGAGTTGTCTACGCGTCGTGAGCGCGTAGTTTACTTTACTTGTCGAGCACAATGCGAAGCATGCGACGCAGCGGTTCGGCCGCGCCCCACAGCAACTGATCGCCAACCGTGAAGGCCGACAGGTATTCGCCGCCCATCGCGAGCTTGCGCACGCGGCCAACCGGCACCGACAGCGTGCCCGTCACGACCGCCGGGGACAGATCGCGCATCGACGCTTCGCGTTCGTTCGGCACGACCTTGACCCAATCGTTGCCCGACGCGAGGATGCTGTTCACCTCGTCGAGCGGCACGTCCTTGTTCAGCTTGATCGTGAGCGCCTGTGAGTGGCAGCGCATTGCGCCGATCCGCACGCACAGGCCGTCGACCGGAATCGAGCCCGGCGTACCCATGGCCGGCTTGCCCAGAATCTTGTTGGTTTCCGCGCCGCCCTTCCACTCTTCCTTCGACATGCCGTTGCCGAGGTCCTTGTCGATCCACGGAATCAGCGAGCCCGCGAGCGGCACGCCGAAGTGATCGGTCGGCATGCTGTCGCCGTTCATCGCTTCGAGCACGCGGCGGTCGATGTCGAGAATCGCCGAAGCCGGGTCGGCCAGCTCGCTCTTCACCGAGCCGTGCAGCGTGCCCATTTGCGACAGCAGTTCGCGCATGTTCTGCGCGCCCGCGCCCGATGCGGCCTGATACGTCATGGCCGTCATCCAGTCGACGAGGTTTTCGCGGAACAGGCCGCCCAGTGCCATCAGCATCAGGCTGACCGTGCAGTTGCCGCCGATGAAATTCTTCTGGCCCTTCACGAGCGCGTTCTTGATGACGTCGAGGTTGACCGGATCGAGAATAATGACCGCGTCGTCCTTCATGCGCAGCGACGAGGCCGCGTCGATCCAGTAGCCGTTCCAGCCTGCCGCGCGCAGCTTCGGGAACACGTCGTTCGTGTAGTCGCCGCCCTGGCAGGAGATAATCGCGTCGCACTTCTTCAGGTCGTCGATGCTTGTCGCATCCTTGAGCTTGGTCTCGTTTTTGGCGAACGACGGCGCGTTGCCGCCCGCGTTGCTGGTGCTGAAAAACACCGGTTCGATCAAGTCGAAATCGCCTTCCTGCTGCATGCGTTGCATCAGGACGCTGCCGACCATGCCGCGCCAACCTACGAGACCTACGTTCATGACTTCATACCCTTCGAATGGAAACTTCCCCGCATCTTTGCCCGCAGTGACCGCGCGGGGAAGATGGGCGGGCACGACGGACGATCAGCGCTTCGTGATCGTTTTCGGGGTAATCGTTTTGATGGTAATAATGGCGAACTCGATCGCACGGGCTGTTGTGCCGTGCGGTTTGGAAATCGAGGAGATTTGGGAGATCTGCGCCATCGCAACAATATACACGAAAACCGGAAGCCGGCGGCGCTTATCGCCGCCGCCAGGCTTGTTAAGCGAAAATCGACCTTAAATACGGGCCGATTCTCGTTTTTGCGGCTGTTTTTGCAGCCGTTTATTCGACGAATTCGACGGCCCGCTGACTGGCCAACTCGCGCTTTTTACAGCGCGGCCACGACGGCATCGCCCATCGCCGCCGTGCCGACCTGCTTGCAACCCGGCGTGAGAATGTCGCCGGTGCGATAGTCTTGCTCGAGCACCTTCTTCACCGCGGTTTCGATGCGATCGGCCTGCTCGGCCTTGTTCAGCGAATAGCGCAGCATCATCGCCGCGGAGAGGATCGTGGCGAGCGGATTCGCCACGCCCTTGCCCGCGATGTCCGGCGCGGAACCGTGCGACGGCTCGTACAGGCCCTTGCTGTTCTTGTCGAGCGAAGCCGACGGCAGCATGCCGATCGAGCCCGTCAGCATGGCCGCTTCGTCGGAGAGAATATCGCCGAACATGTTGCCGGTCACGATCACGTCGAACGACTTCGGCGCCTTCACGAGCTGCATCGCGGCGTTGTCGACGTACATGTGCGACAGCTCGACGTCCGCGTATTCCTTCGACACGTCGATCATCACGTCCTTCCAGAACTGCGACGTTTCGAGCACGTTGGATTTATCGACCGACGTCAGCTTCTTGTCGCGCTTTTGCGCTGCCTGGAACGCGACGTGCGCGATGCGGCGCACTTCGGGCTCCGAATAACGCATCGTGTCGAAGCCTTCCTTCGCACCGGCGAACAGGCCATCCGGCGCCTCGCGCACGCCGCGCGGCGCGCCGAAGTAAATATCGCCGTTCAGTTCGCGCACGATCAGGATGTCGAGACCCGACACGATCTCTTCCTTCAGCGACGACGCGCCCGTGAGTTGCGGATAGCAGATGGCCGGACGGAAGTTCGCGAACAGCTCAAGGTGCTTGCGCAGACCGAGAATGGCCTGCTCCGGGCGCAGCGCGCGTTCGAGCTTGTCGTACTTCCAGTCGCCGACCGCGCCGAACAGGATCGCGTCGGCCTGCTTCGCGAGCGCGAGCGTCGAATCGGGCAGCGGATGGCCCTTCGCTTCGTAACCCGCGCCACCAACCGGTGCTTCTTCGAGTTCGAACTTTTCGCCGAGCACGTTCAGAACCTTGACGGCTTCCTTGACGATTTCGGGACCGATGCCGTCGCCCGGCAACACTGCGATCTTCATGCGAATTCCTTGATGATTTTCTTCGAGACTTTTGAGCACGATCCAGCGTGCGAACCGGGGCGCGAGCGCACGGCCCTCACGTGATCGAGCGCAACCGCGCTAACTGCGTGCGTTCAACCGACGAGGCGGTGATTGAGCCACGGCTGCTTGGCGAGGCGTTCCGCTTCGTACTGGCGGATTTTGTCCGCATGACGCAGCGTGAGGCCGATATCGTCGAAACCGTTCAGCAGGCAGTACTTGCGGAACGCCGCGACGTCGAACGGATATTCGGTGCCGCCGTCGGTCGTGCGCACGACTTGCGCTTCGAGGTCGATCGTCAGCTGGAAGCCATTGAACGCGTACGTTTCGTTGAATAGATGATCGACCTGCTGTTCGGTCAGCGCGATCGGCAGCAAGCCGTTCTTGAAGCAGTTGTTGTAGAAGATGTCGGCGAAGCTCGGCGCGATCAGCGCGCGAAAGCCGTACTGCTGCAACGCCCAGGGTGCGTGTTCGCGCGAGCTGCCGCAGCCGAAGTTCTTACGCGCGAGCAGCACCGAAGCGCCCTGATAACGCGGCTGGTTCAGCACGAAGTCCGGGTTCAGCGGACGCTTCGAGTTGTCCTGGCCCGGTTCGCCGTGGTCGAGATAGCGCCATTCGTCGAACGCGTTCGGACCAAAGCCCGTGCGCTTGATCGACTTCAGGAACTGCTTCGGAATGATCGCGTCCGTGTCGACGTTCTCGCGATCGAGCGGCGCCACGACGCCGGTGTGTACGATGAATTTATCCATGACGCTTGCGCCTGTTCAGGACCGGGCGATGCGAACGGCGGCAGGAAAGCCGCGCGCCGCATCGCCGGCAAAAATCAAAAACCGCTTATTTATCAGCGTGATTGCTGATCGAATTGCCGAGGTGCGACATGTCCTCGCCGAATCCGTGCACCGTGTTGCAGCCGGCCAGGCCGAGCAGGAGCCCGGCGAGCGTGCCGAGTGCGAAGCGGCGCAATAGCGTGATGCGATTCGTGTTCTTCATCATGCGGATCATCCAAGCTTGCGAATATCGACAAAATGCCCTTCGATGGCCGCAGCCGCAGCCATCGCGGGGCTCACGAGGTGGGTACGGCCACCGGCGCCCTGACGGCCTTCGAAATTGCGATTCGACGTGGACGCGCAACGCTCGCCCGGCTCGAGCCGGTCGGCGTTCATCGCGAGACACATCGAGCAGCCCGGCTCACGCCATTCGAAACCGGCGTCGGTAAAGACCTTGTCGAGGCCTTCACGCTCCGCTTGCGCCTTCACGAGCCCCGAACCCGGCACGACCATCGCCAGGCGGACGTTCGGCGCAACGCGGCGGCCGAGCTTCTTCACGACGTAAGCCGCGGCGCGAATGTCTTCGATGCGCGCATTGGTGCACGAGCCGATGAAGATTTTATCCGGCTTGATCGACTCGATCGGCGCGTTCGGTTCGAGCGCCATGTACTTGAGCGCGCGCTCGATCGCGTCGCGCTTGACCGGGTCCTTCTCGCGTTCCGGGTCCGGCACGCGGCCGTCGACCGACGTGACCATTTCCGGCGACGTGCCCCAGGTAACCTGCGGCACGATTTCCGCGGCATTCAGTTCGACCACGTGATCGAAATGCGCGCCGTCGTCCGACTTGAACTGCTTCCAGTACTCGACCGCGTGATCCCACTCGACGCCCTGCGGCGAGAACGGCCGGCCCTTCAGGTATTCGACCGTGGTGTCGTCGACGGCGACCATGCCGGCGCGCGCGCCCGCTTCGATCGCCATGTTGCAGACCGTCATGCGGCCTTCCATCGACAGCGAACGGATCGTCGAGCCGCCGAATTCGATCGCGTAGCCGGTGCCGCCCGCAGTGCCGATCTTGCCGATGATCGCGAGCACGATGTCCTTCGCGGTACAACCGCGCGGCAGCGGGCCCTCGACCTTCACGAGCATGTTCTTGCTCTTCTTCTGCAAGAGCGTTTGCGTGGCCAGCACGTGCTCGACTTCCGAGGTGCCGATGCCGTGCGCAAGCGCGCCGAACGCGCCGTGCGTGGACGTATGCGAATCGCCGCAGACAATCGTCATGCCCGGCAGCGTCGCGCCCTGCTCCGGTCCGATGATATGAACGATGCCCTGGCGCAGATCGTTCATCTTGAACTGCGTGATGCCGTACGCGTCGCAGTTCGTGTCGAGCGTGTCGACCTGCAGCTTCGAAACCGGATCGGCAATGCCGTGGGTGCGGTCCGTGGTCGGCACGTTGTGGTCCGACACGGCCAGATTCGCGCTGATGCGCCACACCGGGCGCCCGGCTATCTTCAGGCCTTCGAACGCCTGCGGGCTGGTCACTTCATGCAGCAGATGACGGTCGATATAGAGAATCGCGGTGCCGTCGTCTTCCGTGTGGATCACGTGCGTGTTCCACAATTTGTCGTAGAGAGTCTGTGCCATGGTATGCGGGGAAAATAGTAACTACGAGTGACTGCGGGCTGACTATGTCGGTTGATTATGCCACGCGATGCACCGCGATGGGCGGCTCATCCAACGAAAAAAACCGATAAAAAACAGGGAGTTGGCTGGTAGTGTCGATACCTGTATCGGCGTTACCCGGCACGCGCGGGACCTTCGCGATGCCGCTGCGGCACATACGCGCCTCGCGGCGGCCGCAAAAACAAAAACGCCTCAACGGTGGGCCCGTCGAGGCGTTTTATTCACTCCGATTGCTCGCCCGGTCGCGGCACGAATGCCGCGGCGCAGCGCGCGTATCGAGGTCGATCAGCGATTAGCGCTGTGCAAGCGGCTTCGCCTCACGCAGCGTCTCGCCGATGAAGAGCTGGCGCGGACGGCCGATCTTCTGCTCCGGATCGGCGATCATTTCGTTCCACTGCGCAATCCAGCCGACCGTGCGCGCCATCGCGAAGATGCACGTGAACATCGAGGTCGGGATGCCCAGCGCGCGCTGCACGATGCCCGAGTAGAAGTCGACGTTCGGGTACAGCTTGCGCGACACGAAGTATTCGTCTTCAAGCGCGATCTTTTCGAGTGCCATGGCGAGCTTGAACAGCGGATCGTCGTGCAGACCCAGTTCTTCGAGCACTTCGTGGCAGGTTTCGCGCATCAGCTTCGCACGCGGGTCGTAGTTCTTGTAGACGCGGTGACCGAAGCCCATCAGCTTCACGCCCGAGTTCTTGTCCTTGACCTGCTTGATGAACTCGGGAATGTTGTCGACCGAGCCGATTTCTTCGAGCATGTTCAGCGCGGCTTCGTTCGCACCGCCGTGCGCCGGGCCCCACAGACACGCGATACCGGCTGCGATACAGGCGAATGGATTCGCACCCGACGAACCGGCGAGACGCACGGTCGAGGTCGACGCGTTCTGCTCGTGGTCCGCGTGCAGGATCAGGATACGGTCGAGCGCGCGCACGAGCACGTCATTGACCACGTACTCCTCGCACGGGTTCGAGAACATCATGCGCATGAAGTTCGCGCTGTACGACAGGTCGTTCTTCGGATAAACGAACGGCTGGCCGATGCTGTACTTGTACGCCATCGCGACGAGCGTCGGCAGCTTCGCGATCATGCGGATTGCCGAGACTTCACGGTGACGCGGATTGTTGATGTCGAGCGAGTCGTGATAGAACGCGGACAGCGCGCCGACCGCGGCGACCAGAATCGCCATCGGGTGCGCGTCGCGGCGGAAGCCGCGGAAGAAGAACTGCATCTGCTCGTGCACCATCGTGTGCTTCGTGACGGTGTCGACGAACTCGGTCTTCTGGGCGGCGTTCGGCAGTTCGCCGTTCAGCAGCAGGTAGCAGGTTTCGAGGAAGTCGGCGTTCTGCGCGAGGTTGTCGATCGCGTAGCCGCGGTAGAGCAGTTCGCCCTTGTCGCCATCGATGTAGGTAATCGCCGAATTGCACGACGCCGTCGACATGAAGCCCGGATCGTACGTGAATTTGCCGGTCTGTCCGTACAGCTTGCGAATGTCGATAACATCCGGGCCAATCGTACCCTTGTAGATCGGCATTTCGACGCTCGGCGAATTGTCGCTGAACGATAGCGTGGCTTTAACATCTGACGGGGTCATAGCACATCCTCAATCGAAGTATGGATACGGGGTTTCGATAATTGCACGCCTGCGCCTGGATCAACGGACTGGCGGCACTCAAGCGTTGCGCAGTAACTCCAGAACCCGAACCACGTCCGGGTCGGCAAGATCGCCTTCTGGTTCCTTGCGCGCGAGTAGCAAGTCCATCAGGTCGTTGTCGCTCAGCTCAAGCAGGCGCGTGAGAGCGCCCACGTCGGCATCGCTGAGGTCATGCTCATATCGGCTGAAAAAACGCTCCATGAAAAGATCGTTTTCCAGCAGGCCCCGCCGCGCGCGCCAGCGAAGGCGCGCGCGGCGGAGAGGGTCGGACTGATGCGATGCGTCCATCTCAGACCGTGCGGCGAACCATCAATTCCTTGATCTTGCCAATCGCCTTGGTCGGGTTCAGGCCCTTCGGGCAAACGTCGACGCAATTCATGATGGTGTGGCAACGGAACAGACGGTACGGATCTTCCAGGTTGTCGAGGCGCTCGCCGGTCGCCTGGTCGCGGCTGTCCGCGATGAAGCGGTAGGCCTGCAGCAGACCGGCCGGGCCGACGAACTTGTCCGGGTTCCACCAGAAGCTCGGGCACGAGGTCGAGCAGCTGGCGCACAGGATACATTCGTAGAGGCCGTCGAGCTCGTCGCGCTCTTCCGGCGACTGCAGACGTTCCTTTTCCGGCGGCGGCGTATCGTTGATCAGGTACGGCTTGATCGAGTGATACTGGTTGAAGAACTGCGTGAAGTCGCAGATCAGGTCACGCACGACGGGCAGGCCCGGCAGCGGACGCAGCACGATCTTCTGCGGCAGGTCGTTCAGGTTCGTCAGGCACGCGAGGCCGTTCTTGCCGTTGATGTTCATTGCGTCCGAACCGCACACGCCCTCGCGGCACGAGCGACGGAACGACAGGGTTTCGTCGAGCGCCTTCAGCTTGACGAGCGCGTCGAGCAGCATGCGTTCGTGCGAGTCGATGTCGATCTCGTACGTTTGCATGCGCGGTGCGGCGTCCTTGTCCGGATCGTAGCGGTAAATTTCAAATGTACGCTTGGCCATTTCTGAATTCCTTTGACTTGTGCCTTAGAAGGTACGCGCTTTCGGCGGAACCGATTCGACGGTCAGCGGCTGCATGTGAACCGGCTTGTAGTCGAGGCGATCGCCTTCGCTGAACCACAACGTATGGCGCAGCCAGTTTTCGTCGTCGCGATGTTCGAAGTCGTTGTGCGCGTGCGCGCCACGGCTTTCCTTGCGCGCTTCGGCGGAGACCATCGTGGCGCGTGCCACTTCGATCAGGTTCGCCACTTCGAGCGCTTCGACACGGGCCGTGTTGAACACCTTCGACTTGTCCTTCAGATGGATGTTGTCGACGCGCGCCGCCACTTCGCGGATCGCTTCGACGCCTTCGGCCAGCAGGGCCGAAGTACGGAACACGCCAGCATGCTTCTGCATCGTGCCGCGAATGTCGTTCGCGACCGACTGCGTGTACTCGCCCGACGACGAGCTATCGAGCTTCGCGAGACGCGACAGCGCGAAGTCGGCGGCGTCGGCCGGCAGCGGCTTGTGTTCCTTCAGTTCCTTCACGTGCTTGACGATATGGTTGCCGGCCGCGCGGCCGAACACCACGAGGTCGAGCAGCGAGTTCGTGCCGAGACGGTTCGCGCCGTGCACCGACACGCACGAGCATTCGCCCACAGCGTAGAAACCGTTGACGATTTCTTCATGACCCTTCGGCGTACCGACGACCTGGCCGTGAATATTCGTCGGAATACCGCCCATCTGATAGTGAATGGTCGGGATAACCGGGATCGGCTCTTTGATGCAGTCGACGTTCGCGAACTTCAGCGCGATTTCGCGGATCGACGGCAGACGCTTCATGATCGTCTCGGCGCCGATGTGCGACAGGTCGAGCAACACGTGATCCTTGTTCGGACCCACGCCGCGGCCTTCCTTGATTTCCTGGTCCATCGAACGCGAAACGAAGTCACGCGGCGCCAGATCCTTCAGCGTCGGCGCGTAGCGTTCCATGAAACGCTCGCCGTTCGAGTTACGCAGAATGCCGCCTTCGCCGCGCACGCCTTCGGTAATCAGCACGCCCGCGCCGGCCACGCCGGTCGGGTGGAATTGCCAGAATTCCATGTCCTGCAGCGCGATGCCCGAACGGGCCGCCATGCCGAGGCCGTCACCGGTGTTGATGAACGCGTTGGTCGATGCCGCGAAGATGCGGCCCGCGCCGCCCGTAGCGAACAGCGTGGTCTTGCCTTCGAGGATGTAGACGTCGCCGGTTTCCATTTCCAGCGCGGTCACGCCGAGCACGTCGCCGTCGGCGTCGCGGATCAGGTCCAGCGCCATCCATTCGACGAAGAACTGCGTCTTGGCCGCGACGTTCTGCTGGTACAGCGTGTGCAGCAGCGCGTGACCGGTACGGTCAGCCGCCGCGCAGGCGCGTTGCACCGGCTTTTCGCCGTAGTTCGCGGTGTGGCCGCCGAACGGGCGCTGATAGATCGTGCCGTCGGCGTTACGGTCGAACGGCATGCCGAAGTGTTCGAGTTCGTAGACGGCGTTCGGTGCTTCACGGCACATGAACTCGATCGCGTCCTGGTCGCCGAGCCAGTCGGAGCCCTTGATCGTGTCGTAGAAGTGGTAGTGCCAGTTGTCTTCGCTCATGTTGCCGAGCGAAGCGCCGATGCCGCCTTGCGCCGCGACCGTGTGCGAACGCGTCGGGAACACTTTGGACAGCACGCAAACCGACAGGCCGGCGCGCGCGAGTTGCAGCGACGCGCGCATCCCCGAGCCGCCCGCGCCGACGATGACCACGTCAAACTTGCGACGCGGCAGAGAATTCTTGATTGCAACCATGCTTTTATACTCTCCAGAGAATCTGCGCAGCGTAGCCCGCACATGCGAGCAACCAGACGATCGTCAGCGCCTGAAGCAGCAGACGCACGCCAACGGGCTTCACGTAGTCCATCCAGATGTCGCGGATACCGACCCACGCGTGGTAGAACAGCGCGAGAAGCGTGACGAACGTGGCGAGCTTCATCCACTGCGTCGCGAAGATCGACGCCCAGCCGTCGTACGAGAAGTCGTGCGCGCCGAAGAACCAGGCGAGCAGGATCACGGTGTAGATCGCCATGATGCAGGCGGTGATGCGCTGGGCGAGCCAGTCGCGCAGGCCGTAATGCGCGCCGACGACGAGACGCTTCGAACCGATTCGGTTATTGGCTGACATTTTTTAGAATGCTCCGAACAGTTTGGCCGCGAATGCGATGGTGAGCAGCGACGACACGACCAACACGACGACCGAGGTCGACTTGCCCTTTTCCTTCGAGACCGCGTTGTGGTTCGTATCCATCACGAGGTGACGGACGCCGGCGCAGAAATGGAACAGGAAAGCCCACGCAAGAACGAGCGTGATCAGCTTGACGACGATGTTGGAGAGGAAGCCCTTGAAAACGTCGAAACTGAGTTCCGAGGTCAGGCTCTGATCGAAGAGGTACAGCAGGAACGGAAGAAATACAAACAACAAGGCACCACTCACGCGATGCAAAATCGACACGCGCCCCGCTAGCGGGAGACGGTACGACGTCAATATTTGCCCAATACCGATGTTCCGGAATTCCGGCCTCGGTTTTTTTACGGCTTCTGCCATGCTAGACCCCTACTATGTAGTCACACTAATCCGCGATTTTAGCGCCTTTTTATATCGCGCTGCAGCGAAAACCCCTACGGATTGATTGCCGCGAGCGCGATGAAGGCACCTTCCGAGAGGCACGCGTGTAGGACGCCACGCCTCGTTCCAGCCCAATTCAGCTCAGATCGTTCTGATAGTAATACCCGGTTGTGACATACCAACCCCGCCGGACTTCGACGGGGCGGTCCCCATAGGTATAGGACACGCGCTCCACAGAAAGCAACGGAAAACCCGCCGGCACATGCAGCAGGTCCGCCACGGAAGGCTCGGCCGCCACCGCGCGGATCTTCTCGGTCGCGCGAATCATGCGCGTGCCGAATTCCGTCTCGAACATCGCGTAGAGGGGGCCTTTGTACTCCGAGAGCCGCTCGAGCGTAAGCCCGCGGAACACGGCGCCCGGCAGCCAGATCTCGTCGAGCACGGTGACTTCGCCGTCGAATTGCAGCAGACGCTTGATCAGCACGACCGGGTCGGCCGGCTTCAGATCGAGCTGCCGGGCGATCTCCGCCGATGCCCGCAGGCGCCGGCATTCGAGCAGGCGGCTCACGTGCGGATGCTCGGCGCCGTCGTCGGCGAGCAGTCTCAGGAAGCGGAACTGCGCGCGATCTTCGTTGTGCGTTGCAACAAAAGTGCCTTTGCCCTGGCGGCGCACCAGCAGGTTGTCGGCGGCCAGTTCGTCGATCGCCTTGCGCACGGTGCCCTGACTCACCTTGAAACGGGCCGCCAGTTCGACTTCACTCGGGATGATCTCGCCGGGCTTCCACTCGCCGCTTTCGAGACTCTGCGTAATCAGCCCCTTGATCTGCTGATATAGAGGGCTGAAAGTAGGCGACGCAACCGGTGCGGCAACGGGTACAGCCTCGCCCGCGGCCCCCTGGCCATTCGGGTTCACAGGATTCGCCGGGTTCGAATTCATGCGCGCATTTCATCATAAAGGGCCGGGGCGCGTCCAGACTTTTCCCGGCAAGAGATGTGTCTTATATAAGACATAAGATAATGTTGACTTTGTCTGTGTCGACTCCTACACTCCTTGTCGAGCAAGGGTTTGCGGGGTTTTCCGGCAGCTGTTTGATGCAGTGCCGCGACGCGCTGGCAACCACTCTGCACCATGCCGTTCCCTACGCAGTTCAGGTTTCGATTCGCCGCCATCCGCTGGCCAGACGCTTGCCGAAACGCGCTGTTCGCAGGAGTTCGCACCGTGCAGCGGCAGTCTGGCAGCGCACCATCCCGTCCCGCTCGGCAGTACAGGTTTCCGGCATGGCGGTCTTGCCGCAACGCGCCGTCCGGGCCCGGCATGCACCGGGTTCGTCGGCACATCCGTACGCGAGCAGTAAATCCGCCGTGTTTCATAACGCTTCGCTGAACGCGCATATAGAATGGCGTTTTTCCTAGCGTCTAACGCATCGTCCTGGAGATTTCTCAATGGCTAAGCCCGCAAAGCGCGTTGCCGTCACCGGCGCCGCAGGTCAAATCGCTTACTCCCTGCTGTTCCGCATCGCCAATGGCGACCTGCTCGGCAAGGATCAGCCGGTCATCCTGCAGCTGCTCGATCTGCCGCAAGCGCAAGCCGCCGTCAAAGGCGTCGTGATGGAACTGGATGATTGCGCCTTCCCGCTGCTGTCGGGCGTCGTGATCACGGACGACCCGAAGGTCGCGTTCAAGGACGCCGACATCGCCCTGCTGGTCGGCGCGCGTCCGCGTTCGAAGGGCATGGAGCGCAAGGACCTGCTGTCGGCCAACGCCGAAATCTTCACGGTTCAGGGCAAGGCGCTGAACGACGTCGCGAGCCGCGATGTGAAGGTGCTGGTGGTCGGCAACCCGGCCAACACGAACGCCTACATCGCCATGAAGTCGGCGCCGGATCTGCCGAAGAAGAACTTCACCGCGATGCTGCGCCTCGACCACAACCGCGCGCTGTCGCAACTGGCCGCCAAGTCGGGCAAGCCGGTCGCGTCGATCGAAAAGCTCGCCGTGTGGGGCAACCACTCGCCGACCATGTACCCGGACTTCCGCGTCGCAACGGCCGAAGGCCAGGACCTGACCAAGCTCATCAACGACGAAGAATGGAACCGCAACACGTTCATCCCGACCGTCGGCAAGCGCGGCGCGGCGATCATCGAAGCGCGCGGCCTGTCGTCGGCGGCCTCGGCGGCTAACGCGGCAATCGACCACGTGCGCGACTGGGTGCTCGGCACCAACGGCAAGTGGGTCACGATGGGCATTCCGTCGGACGGCTCGTACGGCATCCCCGAAGACATCATCTACGGCGTGCCGGTGACCTGCGAAAACGGCGAGTACAAGCGCGTCGAAGGTCTCGCCATCGACGCGTTCTCGCGCGAAAAGATGGACGGCACGCTGCAGGAACTGCTCGAAGAGCGCGAAGGCGTTCAACACCTGCTCGGCTAAGCCTCCGATGCAAACGAACCGGAACTCCGAAGCTTCAGCGCGGCGGGTTCCGGTTTTTTTCGCGCAAATTGCCGTGCGAATTGCCGTTGAAATCGCCACTGAAAGGCAGCGGTTCGCAACGGATTCGAGCCTGCTTTGCAGTTGCCGCGCAGCGCCTCTGCAGAGCACGCCCGAATCCGGTTTTCTCTAATCACCCCATCCTTCACGCCGAAGATGCGCGTTCTCACACCCGCCGAAGTGCTGTTTGACGGCGAAGCGCCGCCCGCTGTGCTGCCTGCCTGCGACCACTACGCCGGCAGCGAAAAGCTGATGCTGAAGTCGCTCGCGTTGCAGCAGCAACTGGGCCCGGTGTTCGATATCACGCTCGATTGCGAAGACGGCGCCCAGGTCGGCCGCGAGGCCGAGCATGCGGAACTCGTCGCGTCGTTGCTCGGCAGCGAGCACGACCGCTTCGGCCGCGTCGGCGTGCGCATCCACGACTTCGCTCACGCGCACTGGCGCGACGACGTGCGCCTGATTCTGCGCGCCGCGAAGCGAGCACCCGCTTACATCACGTTGCCGAAAATCCGCAACGTCCACGATGCGGCCGAAATGGTCGCGTTCATCGAAGCGACACGGCGCGAGCTGAACATCGCACAACCGGTGCCGGCGCAACTGCTGGTCGAAACTCACGGCGCGCTCACGCGCGTGTTCGAGCTGGCCGCGCTGCCGGGCGTCGAAGCGCTGAGCTTCGGCCTGATGGATTTCGTCTCCGCGCACGACGGCGCGATTCCCGACACGGCCATGCGCTCGCCGGGCCAGTTCGATCATCCGCTCGTGCGGCGCGCCAAGCTCGAAATCTCGGCCGCCTGCCATGCGCATGGCAAGGTGCCCTCGCATAACGTGAGCACCGAAGTGCGCGACATGAGCGTGGTCGCCAACGACGCCGCCCGCGCGCGCAACGAGTTCGGCTACACGCGCATGTGGAGCATCCACCCCGCGCAGATCGAGGCGATCGTCGCCGCGTTCGCGCCGCGCGACGAGGAAATCGCCACGGCCGCCGAAATCCTGCTGGCCGCGCAGTCCGCGCAATGGGGCCCGACGCGTCATCGCGATACGCTGCATGACCGCGCGAGCTATCGCTATTACTGGTCGGTGCTGCGCCGCGCGCAAACCACCGGCCGTGCGGTTCCGCCAGAAGCGGCGCCGCTGTTTGCGCAAGCAGGCGCTAACGGACAGTCCGGCACATGAGCCGCGCGGGTCAAACGGCGGCGGCAAGCCGGCACACAGGAGAAAGCGGAAGATGAGCGAGACGACGCAAACCGCTGGCGCAGTGGGCGGTCAGGAAGCACAAGGCGAAACGCAAAGCGGCTTCAAACCGAAGAAATCCGTCGCGCTGTCGGGCGTGACCGCGGGCAATACCGCGCTGTGCACGGTCGGCAAGACCGGCAATGACCTTCACTATCGCGGCTACGACATTCTCGACATCGCCGGTGCCTGCGAATTCGAGGAGATCGCGTATCTGCTGGTCCACGAAAAGCTGCCGACCGCCGCCGAACTGAAAGCCTATAAAACAAAGCTCAAGGGCCTGCGCGGACTGCCCGCCAACGTCAAGGCCGCGCTCGAATGGATTCCGGCCGCCGCGCATCCGATGGACGTGATGCGTACCGGCGTTTCCGTACTCGGCACCGTGC
>NZ_VWWM01000072.1:0-35565 GCF_011752945.1 Paraburkholderia sp. Cy-641 | reverse complement strand
GAGCGCGCAAGGCGGCGTGTTCGCGAGCCCCGACGTCGAACGCGTGCTGCGCGCGGTCGCGGCCGAACGCGTCGCCGGCATCGGTCAGACGTCGTGGGGACCGACCGGCTTCGCGATCCTCGCCAATGCCCGCGAGGCCGACGCCGCGCTCGCCACCGCGCGCGCGGCGGCAGGCGGCATGCCGCACCTCGAATGCGCCATTGTCGCGGGCCGCAATAGCGGCGCGGCGATCCGCGAGGCCGACGCGCATGCGCCGCGCATCGACGCCGCATGATGCGCGCACTGTGCACGCTACGCGCCGGAGGGCCGGTGGTGCTGCCGGTCCAGGTGGCGTCTCCGCTGCCATCGAGCGCGGTGTACGCGCCGCCAACCGGGCCTGTGCGCTGCCGCCACGCCCCATATCGCGCGCGCTGTCACGCCCGACACCGCGCCGTCCACGAAATTGCCACTGAAACGAGCCCTCGTCATGTCAGAAACCATTGAAAGGCCCTACATCCTGCACATGTTCACGGCCACGCCGCAGATGAGTCCGTTCGACGTCAACATGGCCGCCGACGCCGGCTATCAGGTCATCGTGCCGTATTGCGGCGTCGAGGCCGGCATGGTCGCGAACCTGACCCAGGACGCGATCTTTTCGCGCGGCCCGAAAGGCGTATCGCGCACCGGCATCTTCATCGGCGGACGCGATGTGATGCAAGCCGCCGACATGCTCGACACCGCGCGCCGCGCGATGGTCCCGCCGTTCGAGGTCTCGGTGTTCGCCGATCCGAGCGGCTCGTACACGACCGCCGCCGCGCTCGTCGCGCTGGTCGAGCGGCATCTCGGCAAGCAGCACGGCGTGGAACTCGGCGGCAAGCGCGTGCTGATTCTCGGCGGCACCGGCGCGGTCGGGCGCATCGCGGCGGCGATCGCTGCCTCGCGCGGCGCCGACGTGACGATCGCGAGCCACCACGACCGCCAGCGCGCGCTGCACGCCTCGGCCGAACTGAACCAGCGCTTCGGCATCGTCACCGGCGGCATCGGCACCGCGACGCCGGACGAACTGCGCGACGCGCTCGCCGAGACCGAGATCGTGCTCGCCACCGCCGTCGCGGGCGTGCAGGTGATCGGCAGCGGCGATCTCGCGCATGCGAAGCGCCTGCTCGTCGCCGCCGACGTCAACGCGGTGCCGCCCGAAGGCATTGCCGGCGTCAACGTGATGAACGACGGCAAGCCGATCGACGGCGTGCCGAACGCGGGCGCAATCGGCATCGGCGCGTTGGCGATCGGCAACGTCAAGTATCAGGTCGAGCACCGGCTCTTCATGCGCATGCGCACGGGCGGCAAGCCGGTCTATCTCGGCTTTGCGCAGGCGTACGACGAAGCCCGCGCGGTCGCGGCCGGGCTCGGCTGAGCGCTCGCCGCCATGAAGCTGCGCCGGCCGCCCTCGCCCGCCCATGCGCCCGCGCCGTTCGTCGCGGTCGCGGGGCTGTCGGCGCGCCTGCTCGCGCAGTCCGCGACACGCGCGGGCTGGCGCGTCGCCGCGCTCGATATCTTCGGCGACCGCGACACGCGCGCGGCCGCCGAGTGCTGGTTCGATGTTGGTGCGGGAGGCAGTGCAGGCGGCGGAGCGGATGGCGGTGCAAGCGGCGGTGCGGGTGGCAATGCAAACGGCGGCACGAATGACGATGCAGGCGACGGCGCGAATGGCGGCGCATTGGCGCTCGATCGCGCGCGGCTCGTCGATGCGCTCACGCGCATCGCGCGGCTGCCGCACCTGCTCGGCTGGATCGGCGGCAGCGGGCTCGAACCGCTAATGGCGCCGCTATGCCGCGAACCCGGCCTGCCCCGTCTGCTCGGCAACGATGCCGAAACGATCGCGGCGGTACGCGAGCCGCGCCGTTTCTTCGCGCTGCTCGACGCGTTGGGGATCGCGCATCCGGCGGTGTCGTTCGAGCGGCCTGAGCAAGCCGACGGGTGGCTCTTCAAGCTTGCGGACGGCTGCGGCGGCACGCATATCAGACCGGCGGCGGCGGTGGCTGCCGAGGCGACTTCCGCCGCTGTGCCTCAAGCTGTGCCTCAAGCTATGCCCCACGCCGCCCCCCAAGCTATACCCCAAGCCGCACCCCACGCAACCGCGTTCGCCCCGCAGCCACGCTCAGCCCCTGCAGAACACGGCTATTTCCAGCGCCTCGGCAACGGCCAGCCGCTGTCGGCGCTATTCATCGGCGCGGGCGGCCGTGCGCATCTGCTCGGTTTCGCCGAGCAGCTCGTCTGTGCGATCGGCGACCTGCGCTTCGTGCATGCCGGCTCGCTCGGCCCGATCGAAATGCCGCCGCCCGCTGCCGCGCGCATCCAGCAGGCACTCGACGCGCTGTGCGCACGCACGGGTCTCGTCGGCCTCAACAGTTGCGACTTTCTGTTCGACGGCAGCGCGTTCGAGGTGCTCGAAATCAACGCGCGCCCTTCCGCGACGATGGCGCTCTACGAAACCGCTTCGCCCGATGCCTGGCCGCGCGGCCTGCTCGCCGGCCATCTCGACGCGTGCCGCCACGGCCGCGCGCCGTCGGACGCGAGCCTCGCGCTCGCGCGCGAGCCGCGCTGGCGGGCCGGCCAGCAGGTGCTGTTCGCGCCCGTGTCGTTCACCGCGTCGGCGGCATTCTCCGACGCCTGCTTCGACGATCCCCACTGCCGCGACGTGCCGATGCCCGGCACCCGCATCGAGGCGGGGCAGCCCGTCTGCACGCTGCTCGCGCGCGCGGCGTCGCTGGATGCGGTGCGGCGCGCGCTCGACGCGCAGCATGCGCGCGTCGTCCAACGAATCGAAACCTGCGACGAACCCGACTATGCCTTCATCCACTGCCACTCCTGACGCCCCCCCGCACGCGGCTCCACCCGACGCGCCGCCGAGCGTCAACGCACTGAGCGAGCGCCTCGTCGCCCGCCTCGTCGACCACGCCCCTCGCCTCGGCGTCGCCATCGCGCGCACCGACGCCGGCACCGTGATCGCGGACGCCGGCGTCGCCGCGCGCGGCGGCATCGAAGCGGGCGTGCTGATCGCGCGCATCTGCATGGGCGGACTCGGCCGCGTCGCGGTGCGCGCGAACTTCGACACCGCCCCGCTCTGGCCGACCATGCTCGACGTGAGCACGTCCGCGCCGGTGCTGGCCTGTCTCGGCAGCCAGTACGCGGGGTGGAGCCTCGCGGCGACCAAAGAGCAGACCGGCGGCAAGAAATTCTTCTCGCTCGGCTCCGGTCCCGCGCGCGCGCTGGCCGTCAAGGAGCCGCTCTTCGCCGAACTCGGCTATCGCGACCGCCACGCGCGCGGCGCGCTCGTGCTCGAAGTGGACCGCCTGCCGCCGCAGGTCGTGATCGACAAGGTGCTGCACGATTGCGGCCTCTCGCCCGACCATCTGACGCTGATCGTCACGCCGACGCACTCTGTCGCGGGAACGGTACAGGTGGTGGCGCGCGTCGTCGAAGTCGCGCTGCACAAGGTGCACGTGCTCGGCGTGCCGCTCGACGAGATCGTCGAGGGCGCGGGCTCGGCGCCGCTGCCGCCGCCCGCGCCGGACGGCATTCAGGCGATGGGCCGCACCAACGACGCGATCCTCTATGGCGGCCGCGTGCATCTGACCGTGCGGCACGACGAGGTCGCGCGGCGCCTCGCCGAGCAACTGCCCGCGGCCAGTTCGCGCGACTACGGCCGCCCGTTCGCGGACATCTTCACGTCGTTCAGTTTCGACTTCTACCAGATCGACCCGGCGCTCTTCGCGCCCGCCGAGGTGTGGGTCAGCAGCCTCGAAAGCGGCGCGACCTATCACGGCGGGCGGCTCGACAGCGCCCTGCTGCAAAACCAGTGGGGCGGCCAGGCCGTCGCGTCATGAGCCTCGCTCACGAGATGCCGCCGAACCTGCGCGTCGCGATCATGACCGACGAAACCGGCTGGCACACCGGCCGCCTGAAAAAAGCGTTCCGCGCGCGCGGCGCCGACGCGCGTTGCGTCGATCTCGCCGACTGCCGCATCGACACCACCTGGCAGCCGCACGGGCTCGTCGTGCCGGGCTTCGGCCACGCCCTGCCCGACGCGGTGTTCGTGCGCGGCATCGCGGGCGGCACCTTCGAGCAGGTGACGTTGCGGCTCGGCATCCTGCACGCGCTGCGCGAATCGGGCGTGCCGGTCTACAACGACGCGCGCGCGATCGAGCGCAGCGTCGACAAGTCGATGACGAGCTTCCTGCTGCATCGCGCGGGCGTGCCGACGCCGGCCACGTGGGCCGGCGAATCGGCCGCCTTCGCGCAACGCGTGCTGATGCGCGAGGCCGCCGCCGGCCGCGAGGTCGTGCTCAAGCCGCTGTTCGGCTCGCAGGGGCATGGCCTCAAGCGGCTCGGCGCGCGGCGTGGCGTGCTCGCGCCGCTGCCGTCGCTCACGCCTTACCGGCAGGTCGCTTATCTGCAGCGTTATGTGGCCGGCGGACGGCCCGGCTTCGACTGGCGCGTGCTCGTGATCGGCGGCCGCGCCGTCGCGGCGATGCGGCGCGTCGGCGGCAAGGGCTGGATTCATAACTTCGCGCAGGGCGCGACATGCGAGCCCGCCGAACTCGATCCGCTGCTCGCGCGCACGGCCGTGCAAGCCGCCGCCGCGCTCGGGCTCGACTATGCGGGCGTGGACCTGATCCCCAATCCCGACGATGCGGCGCGGCCGCTCGTGCTCGAAGTCAACGGCGTGGCCGCATGGCGCGGCTTGCAGTCGGTCACGCGGTTCGACATCGCGGCGGCGCTCGTCGACGATCTGCTCGATCGCAAGCTGGCGGCCGTGCCGCGGCGCGCGAGCGGGCAGGCCGAGGACAGCGCGGAACACGTAGCAAGCGCCGCGGTTGGACTGCCGGGCGCCGCGTAGGCCGCGTAGGAGAAACGACGAGCATGAGCGCGATGCGCCTGATCCCCATGCTGGAGCGTCATACCGGCACGTTCGACGTGGCCGCGCCGCAACCCGGCCATGCCCGCGCGCCGCTCCGCGCCCTGCATGCGTACCTCATCGCCGGGCCGCGCGCATGAATCCGCCGCCCGTGCCCGAACCCGGTACGCCCCCCTTCGAGCGCGCCCGCGAGGCTTTCCTCGCAGCCTGCACGCTCGACGTGACCACGCCGAAGCCCGGCAACGTCAGCGTGCAAAGCGCCGGACACGGCATGACCGCGGCGCAGTTTCTCGCCAGCGCGCACGCCTCGCTCGACGCGCTGTTCTCGCGCGGCGCGCGCGTCGGCCAGCGCATTCTCGATGCGGTCACGCGCACGCACGCGGCGGCCGGATGCAATACGAATCTCGGCATCGTGCTGCTGGTCGCGCCGCTTGCGGCGGCACTCGACGAAACCGGCCCCGCGCCCTCGGCACGCGCCTGGCGAGACGCCGCCGAGCGCGTGCTGGAACGGCTCGACATCGACGACGCGCGCCTCGCCTATCGCGCGATCGCGCTCGCCAATCCGGGCGGCCTCGGCGACGCGCCCGAGCAATCGGTCCACGCGCCGCCGACGCTCGGCCTGCGCGACGCAATGCGGCTCGCGAGCGAGCGCGACAGCATCGCGCGGCAATACGCCAACGGTTTCGCGGATATCTTCGACACCGGCCTCGCCGCCTGCCGCGCAGCGCCGGCCGATGCACCCGAGGTGGCGATGCTCAACGTGTTCCTCGCGTTTCTCGGCGGCTGGCCCGACTCTCACATTGTGCGCAAGCACGGGCTCGCGCTGGCGCAGAGTGTCACGCTTGCGGCACGCGAGCAGCACGCGCGCCGGCGGCAAACCCCGCCCGCCACGCGCCGCACACCGGCCGACGCCGAACTCGATGCCTGGGATGCCCAACTGAAGGCGCGCGCAATCAACCCCGGCACCAGCGCGGACCTCGCCGTGGCCACGTTATTCGTCGCGCGCTGCATCGAAGCGGGCCCCGCAGCTCACGTCACGCACGGCGCGCGCGGCACCTGAGCGGGCGGGCGCGATCTGGCACGGAACCTGTTAGTTAGTACCGCCGTGCATCCCTGCACGCCATGCGGCGCCCTGTCCGGACGAGCGCGGGCGGCATCCTGTCAGCAGGTCCATACCTACTCAATTGGAGGAACAGAATGGCCAAGATCAACCGCGTCATGGTCGGAGAGTCGCTGGTCGGCGACGGCAACGAGGTCGCGCACATCGACTTGCTGATCGGACCGCGAGGTTCGGCTGCGGAAACCGCGTTCTGCAACGCCCTCACCAACAACAAGGATGGCTTCACCTCGCTGCTCGCCGTCGTCGCGCCCAATCTGCTCGCCAAGCCGAACACGATCCTGTTCAACAAGGTGACGATCAAGGGCGCCAAGCAGGCCGTGCAGATGTTCGGGCCGGCCCAGCACGCGGTGGCGCTCGCGGTCGCCGACAGCGTCGAGGACGGCACGATCCCGAAGGACGAAGCCGACGACCTGTTCCTCTGCGTCGGCGTCTTCATTCACTGGCAGGCCGACGACGACAGGAAGATCCAGGAGTTCAACTACAAGGCGACGCGCGAGGCGATCCAGCGCGCGGTCAACGGCGAGCCGAGCGCCGCTGAAGTGGTCGCGAAGAAGAGCAGCGTCGCGCATCCGTTCGCGCCGAACTGACGGCGCGCGCCCGCACGGGAGACGCGTGGCCGCTAGCGCCGGGGTGCCGTCGGCGTGCCGTTCATGGTGTGTCATCGGCGGCGTTGCTGGTGGCCCGCCTGGTGACCCGATTGGTGGCCCCTCGGCGGTCCGGTTGGCAGCCCGATTGGCAACCCTATCGGCAGTCCCGTCTCCTCGCTGCATCCGGTCGCTTCACGAACCGGCGCACCGTCGCGCATCCGCATGCGGCGCGCCGGTTCGTGAAGCGGGTTCAATGCTTTCCCAGAGGCATGACATGACCATAAGCTGTCGCGCGCTGCAAGTCGTTACTTCAGTCCTTACCGTTGCCGCCGCCGTCGTCGCCTGCCTGGCGCTGGCGGCCTCGCCCGCCTCGGCGCAGAACGCCGCGCCCCGCGCTTCCGCGCAGACGGGCGGCTACGACTATCCGACCCAGGGCCGCGTGGAGTACGTGCTAGGTTGCATGGACGACAACGGCCACGATTTCGCCAACGTCTACAAGTGCTCGTGCGTGATCGACAAGATGGCCGCGGCCTTGCCGTACGACGAATTCGTCGACCAGTCGACGTTCTCGAAGTACGCGACGCTCGGCGGCGAAGGCGGTGCGGAATTCCGCGTCGATCATGCGAAGTCGCAGACGAAGCGGTTCCGCGACCTGCAGACGAATGCGTACCAGGCCTGCGGCCTGGGTCTGCAAAAAACGCCGACGGCGGCAAAATGAGGCAAGGTCTGCGGAAAACACCGACAACGGCGAAATGAAGCAAGGTCTGCAGCAAACGTCGACAACGGCGAAGTGAGGCAAGCTCTGCAGCAAACGTCGACAACGGCGAAGTGAGGCAAGCTCTGCAGCAAACGTCGACAACGGCGAAGCGCAGCTAAGCCTGCAAAAAACGCCGACGGCGGCGAAGTGAGCTAAAGAGCGAGGCGAAAAGCGCGGCGAAGCCGCGGCGCCGCTCAACGCGGCACGAGCCCCGCGCCGAGCGACGCATAGCCGGCCACGCCCGCGCCCGCTGCCGAAGCATCGCCGCGCCGCCGCTCGATCTGCACGCCGACCGCCGCGACGTCGTCGAATTTTGCGGGCTTTGCCAGCGAGACGCGCACCCAGTGCGCGCCGAAATCGGCGATCAGCAATTGCGCGATCGTCTCGGCAAGCGCTTCGAGCAGACGCACGCGATGCGTCTCGAATAGCGCGAGCAGTGCATCGCGCACCGCGGCGTAGTTGACCGTGTCCTCGATGCGATCCGTCGCGCATGCGCGGATCGCCGGCACGCCGATCGCGAGATTCACGCGCACCGGCTGGGCCACGTGCAACTCGCCGCTGTCGATGCCGATGATCGTCTGTCCTATGAAGTTTTCGATGAACACGATGTCCATGCGCTCGGGCAACGCGCGCGCAGCCGTACTTTCCCCGGCAAAGGCGGGCGAGAGATCATGCGCGAAAGCACTGGAAAAAGCGCTCAGACGAACGGTATCGAGACGGTCCATGATGGATTGGCACTCCTGTGCGACTTGGCCCAAGGGTTGCATGGCGTGCCGGGAACAGCGGCACGGCGGGCGGCACACTGTGTGCCGAAGTTGCCACAGGCATCTGCCTTCGCCCTGCCGGCGCGGTCATGCATGAGGCAATGGAGCAGGAAAAGCAAATTCCGGGCGCGCTGCGGCAACTCAGTGCGAGTTCCGGTTGAACCAAACCGGCATCGGGCGTAAAGTTTTAAATACCCGCCTGAAAAAAGGGCCGGTCGCGAGGCGCATGCGAACGCAAGATTCCGCGGCGCCAGGGGATGACAGACTTGATAAAGCGGCATTCGCGGTGTGTGCGGCACTGAGGGCACCCGACATGGCGCAACGGAGACAAACCCCATGTCGTTGCTCGCTGACAGCGATACGCATGTCCGAGAAGTGCTGAATGTGGTCAATCATCAATTGACCACGCGCCCCACGAGCGACTCCGTCGCCCAGTCGTGGACGCGCTGCATTAACGAATTCCAGCTGGACCCGTCCCGTTTCGTTCCACCGCCCGTCCTTACGCAGTACGAACTCAGCGCGCGCCGCGAGGCGCTCGGCGATCTGATCGCCTGCTCGAAGCTCGAAATGACGACGCTCTATCAGCAGCTGGCCGATCCCGAGCTCGCGGTCGTGCTCGTCGATTCGGGCGGCGTGATCGTTCATCAGGTGTCCTCGGTGCCGTTCGCCGAAGCGGTCGCCGACGACGGCTTTCGCGTCGGCGCGCTCTGGAGCGAGCGCGAAGCCGGCACCAACGGCATGGGCACCTGCCTCGCCGAGCGCGACTGCATCGCGGTCTGCCAGCACGAGCATTTCTATCCGCGCTATACCTCGCTCACCTGCTCGGCCGCGCCGATCTTCGACGACAGCGGCGAGATCGCCGGCGTGCTCGACGTCACGAGCCGCTCGAAGCTGCTGCAACAGCATTCGCTCGTGCTCGTCGGCATGTCGCGGCAGATGATCGAAAACCGTCTGCTCGACGCGCGCTACCGGCACGCCAACATGATCCACTTCCACAGCCGCCCGGAATTCGTCGGCACGCTGCACGGCGGCAAGCTCGCGGTCGCCGACGACAGCACCGTGCTCGCCGCGAATCGCAGCGCCCTGTTCCAGCTCGGCTTCCGCTCGCTCAGCGAGTTGCGCGGACGGCGCATCGAGGAAGCCTTCAACGCCTCGCTCGAAGACATGATCGCGCGCAGCATTCGCGGCTCGTTCCATCCAGTCACCGTCTATAGCGCCAACGCGACGAACCGCTTTTTCCTCGTCGCGCAGACGCCGCAGAACAGCACCGGGCGCGTCGCGCGCGTGCTCGCGCCCGATAGCGCGCCGGCGTCCCGCGGCAGTCAAGGCAGCCACGCCGCGAGCGGCAACGGCAGCAATGGCAGCAGCGCGGCCGACCGGCACCATGCGGCGGCGCCGAAGCTCGACGAAATCGCCCACCTCGAATTCGGCGATCCGCGCATGGCCTCGCAGATCCAGCTCGGCGCGCGCGTGATCCAGCGCAAGATTCCGATCGTGCTGCGCGGCCAGACCGGCACCGGCAAGGAAGTGTTCGCGCAGGCGCTGCACAGCATCAGCCCGCATGCCGACGGCCCGTTCGTGCCGGTCAACTGCGCGTCGCTGCCGGAGAACCTGATCGAGAGCGAACTGTTCGGCTATCGCGCCGGCGCGTTTACGGGCGCGCAGCGCGAGGGACGGCGCGGCAAGATCGTGCAGGCCAACGGCGGCACGCTGTTTCTCGACGAGATCGGCGACATGCCGCTTGTGTTGCAGGCGCGCCTGCTGCGCGTGATCGAAGAACACGAAGTGACGCCGCTCGGCGCCGAAACCACGGTCAAGGTCAATTTCCAGCTCATCAGCGCGAGCCACCGCAATCTGCTCGAACTCGTGCAGAGCGGGCAATTCCGCGAAGACCTCTATTACCGGCTCAAGGGCGTCGAACTGAATCTGCCGGCGCTGCGCGAGCGCGTCGACAAGCTGCCGCTGATCCACCACCTGCTCGCCAACGAAACCGGCGAGCCGCCCGAACTGACGCCCGAAGCCGAACAGGCGCTGCTGGCCTACGCATGGCCCGGCAACATCCGCCAGTTGCGGCACGTGCTGCAAATGGCAGTGGCACTCTCCGACGGCCAGCCGATCCGTTGCGAGCATCTGCCGCCCGAGGTCACACAACGCACCTCGGCCATCGACATGCCGACCGCGCTGCGCCTCGCCACCGCCGACATGGACGCGCATCTGGCCGACGACACCGACCTCTCGACGCTCAACGCGATCCAGCTGAATGAGCGCGAAACCGTGCTGTCGCTGCTCGACGAGCATCGCTGGAACGTCAGCAACGTCGCGAAGGCGCTCGGCATCAGCCGCAACACGCTGTACCGCAAGATGCGCCGGCTGCATATCCGGCTTTCGCACGAAGGCTCGCCGCCCGACGGCATGCCGCTCGATCTCGACGCATGACGCATGACGCGACCGCCCGCACGCCCGAACCCAGGCGAGTCCGCCAGCCAGTCCCCTCACGAGCCCGCGCGCGATCTCGCCGACTTCAAGCCGGACGCGCGCTTCGCGTGGTGCGTGACCGGCTCGGGCCATCTGCTCGAAGAGTCGATCGCGCTCGCGCTGCGCCTGCCCGGCGTCGATCTTTTTTTATCGGCGGCAGCCGAGGAAGTACTGCCGCTCTACGGCTGGCCACTCGACAAACTGCGCGAAAAATTTCGCGTGCTGCGCGACAACAGTGCGAGCGGCGTGCCGGTCGGCATGCTCTATCACGGCGTCTATCACACGGTCGTGATCGCGCCCGCCACCAGCAACACGGTCGCCAAATGCGCGTACGGCATCTCCGACACGCTGCCGACCAACATGTACGCGCAGGCCGGCAAGCAGTGCATCCCCGGCATCGTCTTTGCATGCGACACAGAACCGAGCGTGATTACGCATAGCCCGAACGAATGGGTCGAATTGCGTCCACGGGCGATCGAACTCGACAACGTCGAGCGTCTCGCGCGCTTCGAATACACGACGCTCGCGCGCTCGCTCGGCGAACTCGAAGCGGCGCTCGCTCAACGCCTCGCGACTCTCGACCTCGCATGGACCACATCCTCTTCCTGACCGGCCGGCTTGCCGAACCGAGCCTGCTACGCGTGCTCGACGGCATGGCGCCGACGCCGTTCAGTTGGGAAGTGCGCGAGATCGGCCTGCAGGTCGCCGCGCTGATGACGGCCGACATGATCCGCCGCAGAGTGCCCGCGCCGCTCGCCGCACAACGCGTGATCGTGCCGGGCCGTTGCCGCGGCGATCTCGATACGCTGAGCGCGCACTACGGCGTGCCGTTCGAGCGCGGCCCCGACGAGGTCAAGGACCTGCCGCAGTTCTTCGGCCACAAGGCGAAGCCGTTCGATCTGAGCCGCTACGACACCGAGATTTTTGCGGAGATCGTCGACGCGCCGCGTCTCGATCTCGACGGCATCGCCGCGCGTGCTCGCGCGTATGCGAGCCAGGGCGCGGACGTGATCGACATCGGCTGCCTGCCGGACACGCCGTTTCCGCATCTCGAAGACGCGGTGCGGCGCCTGAAGGCCGAAGGCTATCGCGTCAGCGTCGATTCGATGCGTAGCGACGAACTGCTGCGCGGCGGCCGCGCGGGCGCCGACTATCTGATGAGCCTGAATCTCGACACGCTCTGGATCGCCGACGAAGTGCCGGCCACGCCGATCCTCGTCGCGCGCGAACCGGGTGACCCAGTCTCGCTCGATGCCGCGATCGAGGCACTGGGGGCGCGCGGCCGCGCGTTTCTCGCCGACCCGATTCTCGACCCGATTCCGTTCGGCCTCGCCGCCTCGGTCGCGCGTTACGTGCGGCTGCGCGAGCGCTATCCCGACATCGCGATCATGATGGGCATCGGCAACGTGACCGAGCTGACCGAAGCCGACACGAGCGGCATCAACGCGGTGCTGCTCGGCATGGCGGCCGAATTGCGCATCGGCGCGGTGCTCACGACCTCGGTGAGTCTGCATGCGCGGCGCGCGCTGCGCGAAGCCGACGTCGCGCGCCGCGTGATGCATGCCGCGCGCGACGCGCAGGTGCTGCCGAAAGGCATCAACGGCGATCTCGCGACGGTTCACGCGAAGCGCCCGTTTCCGTATAGCGCCGCGGAAATCGACGAGCTTGCGCACGGCGTGCGCGATCCGAATTTCCGCGTGCAGGTCAGTGCCGAGGGCATTCACGTCTACAACCGCGACGGCCATCGGCGCGGCGACGATCCGTTCGCGCTGTATCCGCAACTGAATCTCGAGAACGACGGCGGCCACGCGTTCTATATGGGCGTGCAGCTCGCACGCGCGGAAATCGCGTGGCGGCTCGGCAAGCGCTTCGATCAGGACCAGCCGCTCGACTGGGGCTGCGCGGTCGAGCGGGCTGAGGAAGACCTCGGCGTGTGGTGCGCGCCGGGGGAGACGATGAAGAAGCGCTGAAAAACCGCGGCGAACGCGCTGATGAGTGGACCTGGAGCGGACCGACAGCGGGTCTGAAGCGCGCACCCGAAGCGCCGCGGTCATTGCGGCACCGCGATACCCACCCGTTCCTCGACAGTCGCCAGTTCCGCGCGCAGGCCGCGAATCGCCTGCGCGCGATCGTCCGCGCCGAACACCGCCGAGCCGGCGACGAACACGTCGGCACCCGCCTCGGCGATCCGCGCAATATTCGACACCTTCACCCCGCCGTCCACTTCGATCAGAATCGGCCTGCCGGTGCGCTGCATCGCCGCGTCGACGCGCGGGCGCAATAGCCGCAGCTTGCCGAGCGTCGCCTCGATAAACGCCTGGCCGCCGAAGCCCGGGTTGACCGACATCACGAGCACGACGTCGAGCATGTCGAGCAGATGATCGAGCACCGCGAGCGGCGTGGCCGGATTCAACGCGAGCCCGGCTTGCGCGCCGTGTGAGCGGATCAGCTCGATGGTCCGGTGCACATGCAGCGTCGCTTCCGGATGAAAGCTGATGAGGTTCGCGCCGGCCTCGGCAAACATCGCGACGAGCGGATCGACCGGCGTGGTCATCAGATGCACGTCGAACGGCAGCGTCGTATAAGGCCGGATCGCCTCGCAGACGAGCGGCCCGACCGTGAGGTTCGGCACGTAGTGGTGATCCATCACGTCGAGATGAATCCAGTCCGCGCCGGCCGCGCTCACGTCGCGAATCTCATCGGCGAGCCGGGCAAAATCCGCCGACAGCAGCGACGGAGCAATCAGGAATTCGCGCATCGCGTTCTCCCTCGTTTTCCTCGTGTTGGTTCGTTTTCCCTAGTTTTTCCCGCGTTTTCCCGCGTTTTTTCCTGAGCGTGGCTCAGTGGTAGCGGTGCGCCATCGCATCGAGCGGCAGCGGCTTGATGCGCGCGGCCTGCCCTGCGCAACCGAATGCCTCGAAACGCTCGACGCAGATCGCGCTGGCCGCCGCCGTGGCCGCCTTCAATGCCGCGCGCGGGTCGAACTCGGCGCGCGCATTCGCGAGCGACTTGCGCAACGCGCCGCTCATCGCGAGCCGGATGTCGGTGTCGATGTTGACCTTGCGCACGCCATTCGCGATGCCGCGGCGGATTTCCTCGACTGGCACGCCATAGGTGGCCGGAATCTCGCCACCGTATTCGCGGATCACCGCGAGCCATTCCTGCGGCACCGACGACGAGCCGTGCATCACGAGGTGCGTGTTCGGCACGCGCGCGTGAATGTCGGCGATGCGGTCGATCGCGAGAATATCGCCGGTCGGCTCGCGGCTGAACTTGTACGCGCCGTGCGAGGTGCCGATTGCGATCGCGAGCGCATCGACGCCGGTCGCGTCGACGAAACGGCGCGCCTCGTCGGGATCGGTCAGCAGGTCCGCGTGCGTGAGCCGGCCTTCTGCGCCGACGCCGTCTTCCTCGCCGGCGGTGCCGGTTTCGAGCGAACCGAGGCAGCCCAGTTCGCCCTCGACCGATACGCCGACCGCATGCGCGGCATCCACCACGCGGCGGCTTACCTCGACGTTGTAGTCGTAGGCGGCGGGCGTTTTCTGGTCGGGCAGCAGCGAGCCGTCCATCATCACCGACGTGAAGCCCGAGCGGATCGCCTGCTGGCACACGGCCGGGCTCGCGCCGTGATCCTGATGCAGCACGAGCGGAATGTCCGGATGCGCCTCGATCGCCGCGAGCACCAGATGACGCAGATACGGCTCGCCCGCGTATTTGCGCGCGCCCGCCGACGCCTGCAGGATCACCGGGCTGCCGGTAGCCTCGGCGGCCCGCATGATCGCGTGAATCTGCTCCATGTTGTTGACGTTGAACGCGGGCACGCCGTAGTCGTGTTCGGCCGCGTGATCCAGCAGTTGCCGCAGGGTGATGAAGGCCATGATTCACTCCTCAGGACTCAAAAGATGAAAGCGGATCGGGGACGCAATGGGGGCTCGGTGCCTATGACTCGGTGCCTATGACTCGGTGCTTGGGACTCGATGCTCAGGGCTCGATGATTAGGACTCGGCGCTTCGGGCTCCGCGCCCGATGCTCAGCGTGTCGCGCCCACAACGCGCCGCGCTTCGTCCACCACCGCCTGCGTGGTCAGCCCGAAATGCTCGAACAACGCGGCGGCCGGCGCCGATTCGCCGAACGTATCGATGCCGACCACGCCGCCGTCGAGCCCCACGTATTGCCGCCAGAACGCGCGCACGCCCGCTTCGACCGCGACGCGCGGCACGTCCGGCGGCAGCACCGCGTCGCGCCATGCGCGCGGCTGGCGGTCGAACACGGTCGTCGACGGCATCGACACGACACGCGCGGCGATGCCGGCGGCGGCGAGCGGTGCGACGGCATCGAGCGCAAGCGCGACTTCGGAGCCGGTCGCGATCAGCACGATCCGAGCGACGGGTTGTGCGGGTTGTGCGGGTTGTGCGGGTTGTGCGACGGCTTGCGCCGCTTGCTCGCCCGGCGCTTGCAACATATCACCCGGCCAGTCGCGCAGCACATAACCGCCCTGCGCAATCGCGGCGATCTGCTCGCCCGAACGCGTGACGAACGGCAGGTTCTGCCGGCTCAGCAGCAAACACGACGGCCCCGGGCGTTCGACCGCGCTGACCCACGCCTGCGCGGTCTCAACCGTGTCGCACGGACGCCATACGTCGAGCCCGGGAATCAGCCTGAGGCTCGCGGCATGTTCGACCGCCTGATGAGTCGGACCGTCTTCGCCGAGGCCGATCGAATCGTGCGTGAAGACGAAGATCGAGCGCGTCTTCATCAGCGCGGCCATGCGCAGCGCGTTGCGCGAATAGTCGGAGAACGTGAGGAACGTGCCGCCGAACGGCAGATAGCCGCGATGCAGCGCGATGCCGTTCAGCATCGCGCTCATGCCGAATTCGCGTACGCCGTAGTGCACGTAGTTGCCGCCGCGCAGGCCGCCGCCGTTTCCGTTGCCGACGTTTCCGCTGCTATCGCTTCCGTTGCCATCGCTTCCGTTGCCATCGCTGGCATCGCAGCCGACCTCGACCGCGCCCGGCCAGTCGGTCAGGTTCGAGCCGGTCAGGTCGGCCGAGCCGCCGAGCATTTCCGGCAAGCTGCGCGCGAGCGCGGCGATGGCCTGCTGCGAGGCCTTGCGCGTCGCGAGCGTGGCGGCCGCGCCATCGGCATCGCGCAGCAGCGCGCGCACCGCGTCGCGCCACTGCGCGGGTAACTCGTTGCGCACACGCCGCTCGAACTCGGCGGCCTCGTCCGGATAGTGCCGGCGATACGCCTCGAAGCGCTCGCGCCACCCGGCTTCGTCGGCGGCACCGCGCGCGCTTGCGTCGAACTGCGCGCGGATTTCGTGCGGAATCACGAACGGCGCATGCGGCCAGCCGAGCGCGAGGCGCGTGCGCGCGACCTCGTCGGCGCCGAGCGGCGCGCCGTGCACGTCATGGGTGCCGGCCTTCGACGGCGCGCCCTGGCCGATTACCGTGCGGCAGCAGATCAGCGTCGGGCGGCCGGCGCCACGCGCCTGCCGCAACGCGCGATCGACGGCCTCGACGTCGTGGCCGTCCACCTCGCGCACGACGTGCCAGCCGTAGGCCTCGAAGCGCGCGGGCGTATCGTCGGCGAACCACTGCGCGACATGACCGTCGATCGAAATGCCGTTGTCGTCGTAAAGCACCGTGAGCTTGTCGAGCTGCAGCGTGCCCGCGAGCGATGCCGCTTCGTGCGAGATGCCTTCCATCAGACAGCCGTCGCCCACGAACACATAAGTGCGGTGATCGACGATCCGATGCCCGGGCCGGTTGAATTCGCGTGCGAGCAGCGCCTCGGCGAGCGCCATGCCGACGCCGTTCGCGAGCCCCTGGCCAAGCGGCCCGGTGGTCGTTTCGACGCCCGGCGTGACGCCCACCTCGGGATGCCCCGGCGTCTTGCCATGCAGCTGGCGAAAGCGCTTCAACTCGTCGATCGGCAGGTCGTAGCCGCTCAGATGCAACAGCGCGTACAGCAGCATCGAGCCGTGTCCGTTGGACAGGATGAAGCGGTCGCGATCAGGCCAGGCCGGGTTGCGCGGATTGTGTTTCAGATGCCGGCTCCACAGCGCGACGGCAATCTCGGCCATGCCGAGCGGCATGCCTGGATGGCCCGATTTCGCCGCTTCGACGGCGTCGATCGCGAGCATGCGCAGCGCGTCGGCCATCGGGCCGGTGGCCGAGGAAGCGGCCGGGGCGGCGACAGAGGCAATAGAGGGTTGCGCGGCGGCACTCATCGAATCTCTCCTTGCGAAATGAACACGGGCTGCGCCGGCGTGGGGCCGGCGCGCGGCAGCCGCATTCGGTTCGGACTTCAAGCACGCATCGGGCACGCATCGGACACGCCTCAGGCGCGCGAGCGCCGGTCGATCAGTTGCAGGATCATCGGCGTGAAGATCAGCTGCATCGCGAGCCCCATCTTGCCGCCCGGCACGACGATCACGTTCGGGCGCGACATGAACGAGTCGTGCAGCATCGTCAGCAGATACTGGAAGTCGATGCCCTTCGGCCGCGCGAAGCGGATCACGACGAAGCTCTCGTCGGGCTGCGGAATCTCGCGCGCCGTGAATGGATTAGAGGTGTCCACGGTCGGCACGCGCTGGAAGTTCACGTGGGTGCGCGAGAACTGCGGGCAGATGTAGTTCACGTAGTCGGGCATGCGCCGCAGGATCGTGTCGACCACCGCTTCGTGCGAGTAGCCGCGCATCGTCTGATCGCGGTGCAGCTTCTGAATCCATTCGAGGTTGATGATCGGCACGACGCCGATCAGCAGATCGGCATGCCGCGCGACATCGACCTTGTCGGTCACGGCCGCGCCGTGCAGCCCTTCGTAGAACATCAGGTCGGTGCCGGACGCGACCTCTTCCCACGGCGTGAAGGTGCCGCCGTCCTGCTTGTAGAGCAGCGCCTCGGCCGCGTCGTGCACGTAGTGGCGAAACTGTCCGCCGCCGTTTTCGCCGTAGCGCGTGAACAGCGTTTCGAGTTCTTCGAGCAGATTCGCCTCGGGGCCGAAGTGGCTGAAATTCGGCGCGCCGTCGCGTTCGTGCTCCTTCATGGCCGCGCGCATGCCGTGGCGGTCGTAGCGATGGAACGCATCGCCCTCGACGATCTGCGCATTGATGTGCTCGCGTCTGAAGATATGCATGAAGCTCTTCATGACGGTGGTGGTGCCCGCGCCGCTCGAGCCGGTCACCGCGATGATCGGATGTTTGACTGACATGCGTTTGCCTCCGGATGACTGTGTTCTGTGCGCCGTGCGCTATACGTACCCGCCGTACCCGCGCCCGGCCGCCCATCACGCCGTAAAGTCCGGCAGGAACAGCGAGCGCGTGCCGAACAGCGGCGACGTGAAGGGCTTGTCCTCGCCGCGGTCGTATTCGCCGTGATAGCGCGCGATGCGCTCGACCTCGTTCTTCGAGCCGAGGATCACCGGCACGCGGCCATGCAGAGTCTGCGGACGAACGTCGAGAATGCGTTCGCGCCCGGTGATCGAAAGGCCGCCCGCCTGCTCAACGAGGAAGCTCATCGGGTTCGCTTCGTAGAGCAGGCGCAGTCGCCCTTCCATCGCCGGCGTTTTCGAATCGCGCGGGTACATGAACACGCCGCCGCGCATCAGGATGCGATGCACTTCCGCGACCATCGACGCGATCCAGCGCATGTTGAAGTCGCGCGCGCGGCAACCGCTGCGGCCGTCCTTGCACTCCTGCACGTAGCGGCGCACGGGCGGCTCCCAGAAGCGCTCGTTCGAAGCGTTGATCGCGAATTCGGCGGTGTCCTCGGGAATGCGGATATTCGAATGCGTGAGCACGAAATTGCCGATGTCGCGTTCGAGCGTGAAGCCATGCGTGCCGTTGCCGACCGACAGCACGAGCATCGTCGAGGGTCCGTAGACGGCATAGCCGGCCGCGACCTGTTCGCAGCCGGGGCGCAGGAATGCGGCCTGGCTGGCCGGTTCATGCGCGGGCTCGTTGGCGTGCTCGTTGGCGTGCTCATTGGCGTGCCCGTTCGCGGCCTCATTGGCGTGCCCGTTCGCGGCCTCATTGGCGTGCCCGTTCGCTGCGTCATTTGTAGGCTCACTCGCTACACGCTCCGCCGCGCCGCGCACGCGCAGCACCGAAAAGATCGAGCCGACCACGCCGTTGATGTCGATATTCGAGGAACCGTCGAGCGGATCGAACGCGAGCAGATAATCGCCGCGCGGGTAGCCGGGCGGAATCGCGTACACGTCTGCCATTTCCTCGGACACCATCGCCGCGAGCAGGCCGTCCCATTCGCAGTGCTGTACGAAAACCTCGTTGGTCGCGACGTCGAGTTTCTTCTGCTCCTCGCCGTGCGTGTTGACGGTTTGCGCGGAACCGTAATGGCCGCCGAGCGCGCCCTTCGTGAGCATCGCCGAAATCGACTTGATCGCGGCCGCCACGTCGATCAGCAGCGCCGAAAGTCCCGCCATCCCCTGCGTACTCGCGGACGGCTGGCGGTCGAGTGTGTCGATCAGAAATTTCGAAAGTGTCGTGCGTCCGTCCTGCATGGCGTTCTCCCTGGAAACGATGATTCGGTATCCCGATTCAGCCCGGCGGTGCCGCGACTGCCTGCGCCGGCGGCGGCTCGTCGAACACGCGGCTCGCGCGCACGTCGGCGGCGTCGATCAGCATGAGCGCGGCGGCATCGATCGGCGCGCCGCCCTGCAGCGCGCTCGCGAACAGACGGTTCGCCTGACGCAGCCGCGCGCGGTCGAGCGCGTTGCGCACCGAGCGCGCATTGGCGAAATTCGGCTGACGGATGCGGCGCGCCAGGTAGTCGGCAAACGCGCGGCGCGAGGCCGCATCGAAGCGGTAATGCAGGGTGCCGAGCATGCGCTCGGCGATGTCGAGCAACTCCGTTTCCGCATAGTCGGGAAACGTGATGTGATGCGCGATGCGCGAACGAAACCCGGGATTGCTCTCGAAGAACACTTCCATGCGCGACGCGTAGCCCGCGAGGATCACGACCAGATCGCTACGCTGGTTCTCCATCGTCTGCAACAGGATCTCGATCGCTTCCTGGCCGTAGTCGCGCTCGTTTTCGGGGCGATACAGGTAATACGCCTCGTCGATGAACAGCACGCCGCCCATCGCGCGCTTCAGCACGTCGCGCGTTTTCGGCGCGGTATGGCCGATGTACTGGCCGACGAGGTCGTCGCGCGTCACCGAGACCAGGTGGTTGCGGCGGATATAGCCGAGCCGGTGCAGCACCTCGGCCATACGCAGCGCGACGGTCGTCTTGCCGGTGCCGGGATTGCCCGAGAAGCACATATGCAAGGTCGGCGCGCCACCCGCGAGACCGAGCGAGGCGCGCGCGCGTTCGACCAGCAGATGCGCGGCCACTTCGCGGATGCGCGTCTTCACGGGCGCGAGCCCGACCAGATCGCGTTCGAGTTCGTCGAGCACGTCGCCGATGCCCGAGTCGCGATAGAGCGCCGCGAGGTCGACTTGCGCCGGGGCGGGTTGCGAGGCGCGCGCGGGTTGTCCGGTCTCGCCGGCCTGCGCGGCAGGCGGCGAGGTTGCATCGGCTAGGGCGGCGTCCGTCATGATTGCTCCTTGCTGCGGGTCGGCGCGCGGCTTGTCCCGGGGTTGGCGGGGCGGCTTGTCGCCGGGTTCGGCCTGGTTCGCAGCCAGGCTCGCGCGCATCGCCTCACGTTGCATGGTTGCGTCGTTGCATCGTTCGCGGACCTCAGCCCGCTTCGCCATAGCGCTCGCCAGCCGGCCGGTCGCAGGCATAGCCCGCGATGCCGTAGCGCTGCACGCGCCCCTGCACGTCCTGACGTTGCAGGCGGAAGCCCGGCTCCGCGTCGGGCCGGTTGACGATGAACGACAGCCGCATCGTCTCGAACGTGCGCACCGAATCGAACGCATTGACCTTGATGTAGTGCTGCGGGCGCGCTGCGCGGCACGCGTTGATCTCCTGCAATACGCCGGCCGCGTCGTGCAGATCGAACATCGGCAGGCCCCACATTTCCCAGTACGTATTGCGCGGATGCGGGTCGTCGGTGAATTCGACCGAACAGGCCCAGCCCTGGCTCAGCGCGTAGTCGATCTGCAAGCCGATTTCCTCGTCGGTCAGCTCGGGCAGAAAGGAGAACGTTCCTTGTGTAATGCGCATGACGAACCTCGTTGATGGCTCATGGATGGATACTGCGTTCGGCACGGCGTCAACGGTCCCCGCGCGCGATGCCGGGGCACCGCGTGGCTGAGTTGCTGCCTTGAATGAACGGCAGTTGGCGCCGGGCCTGCGGGCCGCTGCGCGGCCCGCTCAAAACCCTCAGGCCGCCGTCGGCGTCGCCGCGAAATCGGGTGTATCGGTCGAGGCGTAGTTGAACGTCACGTCCTTCCACGTATCGAGTGCCTGCTTGAGCGGCGTACACCAGCGCGACGCGGCTTCGAGAATGTCGGGCCCTTCGTGCAGAATGTCGCGGCCTTCGTTGCGCGCCTTCACCATCGCTTCGAGCGCGACACGATTCGCCTGTGCGCCGGCCTGAATGCCGGCCGGATGGCCGATCGTGCCGCCGCCGAACTGCAGGATCGCGTCGTCGCCGAACAGGTCGAGCAACTGATGCATCTGCCCCGCGTGAATCCCGCCCGAGGCCACCGGCATGACCTTGCGCAAGCCGGCCCACGGCTGGTCGAAGAAGAGGCCGCGCGACAGGTCGACCTCGTTGCGCGCCTCGCGGCACACGTTGTAATAGCCCTGCACCGCCAGCGGATCGCCTTCGAGCTTGCCGACCGCGGTGCCCGCATGCGCATGATCGACGCCCGCCATGCGCAGCCATTTGGCGATCACGCGAAACGAGATGCCGTGGTTGCGCTGCCGCGTGTACGTGCTGTGCCCCGCGCGATGCAGATGCAGGATCATGTCGTTCCTGCGCGCCCAGCGCGACATCGACTGAATCGCGGTCCAGCCGATCACGAGGTCGATCATCACGATGCACGAGCCGAGCTCCTTCGCGAATTCGGCGCGCTCGTACATGTCTTCCATCGTGCCGGCCGTCACGTTCAGATAGTGGCCCTTCACCTCGCCGGTTTCCGCCTGGGCGCGGTTCACCGCTTCCATCGAAAACAGAAAGCGGTCGCGCCAGTGCATGAACGCCTGCGAGTTGATGTTCTCGTCGTCCTTCAGAAAATCGAGGCCGCCGCGCAAGCCCTCGTAGACGACCCGCCCGTAGTTCTTGCCCGAGAGGCCGAGCTTCGGCTTGACCGTCGCGCCGAGCAGCGGCCGGCCATACTTGTCGAGCCGCTCGCGCTCGACCACGATGCCGGTCGGCGGCCCCTGGAAGGTCTTCAGATAGGCGACCGGAATGCGCATGTCTTCGAGCCGCAAGGCCTTGAGCGGCTTGAAGCCGAACACGTTGCCGATGATCGAGGCCGTCAGGTTCGCGACCGAGCCCTCTTCGAACAGGTCGAGCTCGTAGGCGATATAGGCGAAGTACTGCGGCTCGTCGGCGCTCGACGCGGGCACCGGCTCGACGCGATACGCTTTCGCGCGATACATGTCGCAGGCGGTGAGGCGGTCGGTCCACACCACGGTCCACGTCGCCGTCGACGATTCGCCGGCCACCGCCGCCGCCGCTTCCTCGGGCTCGACGCCGGCTTGCGGCGTGATGCGAAACAGCGCGATGACGTCGGTTTCCTTCGGCTCGTAGTCCGGCTGCCAGTAGCCCATCTCGCGGTATTTCATGACGCCTGCCGCGTAGCGCTCGCGCTGGCCGCGCGGATTGCCCGAATGACGCTCCGGCTCGATCACCGGTTGACTGAAATCGTTCATGAGGTGTCCTCGAATGTGGCAAGCGCGCTGCCGGAATGACGCAGCGCTTGAGTTGCACTGTAGGCACGGACACGCCCGAGGGGAATTCACGATTTTATTTGGCAGACTTAACCGATCCGTTATCGGTTGCACATCGTGACGCACCGTTTCGGGACACGCATGAAGATGGGGGGCAAATGGCCCGCAGGCGCGACGAGTACGGCGTGACACCATCGCCGCACTGAGCGGACGCGCGATGGAACACTTTGCTTCGTTTTCGCCACACCGCGCGGCGGCTCGCGTGTTGGCGGCAGGAGCGACTGCATGCGCGCCGCGCGGCGGTCAGGCGGCGGCCGAACGGCCACGCGCGGCGGCGCAATTCGGCGGGCGCTGCATTGTCCGCCGCGAAGAAGCAGATAGAGGTCCGGCAAGCGGCCGGCACATCGTACCGGCAATACGCATAGGCACCAACCCAGGCACAAAGCTTGCGTCGATACCCACCGCCACCGAAGTCCGGCATCACGCCGGGCCGGCGGCGCAACGCTGTTTCAACCCATGGAGGAAGCACGTATGCAATGGACGACTCCGAGTTACACCGACCTACGCCTCGGTTTTGAAATCGTGATGTATGTCGCAACGCGTTAAGCCCGCGAAAGGGCCGCACGCCGCGGCCCCTTCGCGGTTCCCGTTGGTGTTTGTCAGCAGTTGAACGGCCGGCCTTCCGGCGCTGTCAGGACACGCGTTCCCATCCATGATCCACGAAACGATCGTCACCACGGCAGCGTGCGATGGCCGTCCTCATATCGCGCCGATGGGCGCGCGCTACGAGGGCGAGCGGATCGTCCTTGCGCCTTTCCGTCCGTCCACGACGCTCGACAACATCGTCGCGTCGCGTGCGGCGGTTCTGAATTTCACCACCGACGTGCGCATCTTCGCGGGCTGCGTCACGCACAGCGCGACCGACTGGCCGACCGTGCGCGCGAGCCGCGTCGCAAGCGTGCGCCTCGCTGAATCGCTCGCGCATGCCGAGCTCGAACTCGACGAGCTGCGCGAGGACACCGAGCGTCCCGTGCTGCTCATGAAATGCGTGCACCGCGAAAACCATGCGCCGTTCGCGGGCTTCAACCGCGCGCAGTCGGCCGTCGTGGAAGGCGCGATTCTCGTGAGCCGGCTCTTCATGCTGCCGGCCGCGAAGATCGATAGCGAAATGGCCTATCTGCAGATCGCCATCGACAAGACCGCCGGCGACAACGAGCGCACGGCATGGGGCTGGCTCGTCGACGCGGTCGCGCGGCATCGGGCGGGCCTCGAAGCGGCGGACGGGCAACAACCCGTCGCTGCCGTCCATCACTAGCGCCATCCAGCCGCCGTTTTCCCGGAGACAACCGATGACCGCCCTGCTCGCCAGCGTTCGCTCGGACGACGAAGCATTCGATGCCGCTCGCGCCGGCGCCGAACTGATCGACCTCAAGGAACCGAACGAAGGCGCGCTCGGCGGCCTGCCGAGCGGCGCCATCGCACGCATCGCGCGGCAGTTGCGCGCGCGCTATCCGGTCAAGCCGATCAGCGCGGCGATCGGCGACGTGCCGGCCGAGGCGTTCGACGAAATCGCCGCGCGCGTGATCGAGGTCAGCGACGCGGGCGTCGACTACGTGAAGGTCGGCGTCGCGCGCGGACCGGCCGCGCGGCGCTGCATCGAGCAACTCGCGAATCTGCCGGCCACCGTGGTGCCGGTGCTGCTATGCGACGGCGGCATGGACGACGAACTGGTCACGCACGCCGCCGCGCTCGGCTTCGCGGGCCTGATGTTCGACACCGCGAGCAAGGACGGCAGCACGCTGTTCGATCACGTCGACGTCGATACGCTCGCGCGCTGGTTGCGCTGCGTGCGCGAACGCGGCGCGCTCGGCGGCATCGCCGGCGCGCTCGGCTGGGCGCAGCTGGAACAGATCCGCGCGCTCGCGCCCGACGTGGCCGGCTTTCGCACCGCGTTGTGCAGCGACGGACGCCGCTCGCAGCTCGATCCCGAGCGCGTCGCGCAATGGGCGAGCGCGCTGCATGGGCCGGGTTCGGGTGAGCGCGGCGTGGGCGGCGCAGTGGCCGCGCGGGGTGGTGTCGGCACGGTGCGGCTGTAGAGCGGCGCGGCTGCGTCGCTTCATGGCGATTTGCTACAGCGATTTCCCATAGCAATTTCCCGTGGCGATGTCCCCAAACCGCGACACCTCGCAGCTTGCGTCGAAACCCGCCTTCAGTTCCGCACGCGTGCCAAGGCCGCGCGCAATACGCTGTACGTCAACGCGCCGTGCCTCGCCCCCCTCATCGCCCTCGCCTCATGTGACCTCACGCAACCGGAATATTGAGCAGCCGGTCGCGCATCAACGCGACGTTGTGCTTGTCGAATAGCTCGACCACATAGTTCGCGTCGGTCACGTAATCGACGAAACTGCGATCGACCACGCCTGCCGCGGCCAGCGCATCGAGCGGATCGTCGGCGGCAATCGGGCAGGACTTCACGACGATCAGCCGCTCGGCGTTGAGCATCGTCGAGAGCCAGGCGGCGAGGCTGTCCGAGGTCGTGTCCCAGTTGCTCATCGCGTCGGGCGTGTCGCGCATCAAGGCGGTCGGCACCCACACGGCGACATGGCCGTCGCGCAACGTGCGGCGAATCTTCGCCTCGCTCGAGGCCAGCACGAGTTCGGGCGACACGCCCTGCATCAGCAGCGCGTATTGCGTCATCGCGAGCAGACACATGTTGTGCGCGGCGAGATCGTCGAAGCGCCATTCGCTCTGGTACTGGCGCACCTTGTCCGCGAAATCGCCGCCGCCGGGCACGATGACGATGCGTCCGCCGCCGACTTCGCATAGCTCGCTGAGCCAGTGGCGCAGCGCCGGGTCGTGACTCAGACTGCCTCCGATCTTGACCACCCACATGACTGTTATCCTCGCGTCCAGTTGAGTGCCCGGCTGGGTTCCGTCATGTTTCAACACCACGCGCTTCAACACTGCACTTCTCCACACCGCGTTTGAGCAGCGCGACCGCCACGCTCGGCGCGCAGGTTGCCGCCCACGCGGCGCACTCGTCCGGCACGCCCGCGAGCGCGCCGAAGTCGAGAAACTCGCGCGCCTGCTCGCGCGCCAACGCGGCTACGAGGAAGCGGCCGCAGCCCGCGCCCACGAGCGGCGCGGCCACCTCCACGAGCGCCGGATGCGCCGCGGCCACGCGCCGCAGATTCGCGCCGATCTCGCTCAATTGCAGCGCGCGCCACCGCTGCGCAAAGCGCAGCCAGGCGTCGGGCGCCGCCTCGTGCGCGTCGCGCCCGATCATGCGCGCGAGCCGCGCCCGGCTCGCGGCCTCGGTCTTCGGCCCCTGGTCCGCGCTCGGCTGCACATCGTGCAGCGGGTCCAGTTCGCCCGTCAGGCGATAGACGTCGGCGATCGTCGCGAACCATTCGTTCATCACGTTGACGGTGACGCCGTCGAATTCGATGCGGTGCGCGACGCCGCACAACGGCGTGCGCACCACGCCGTGATACACGAGTTCGCCGCTCGCAAGCCGGCCGGCATCGGTCGCGGCGCGCGCAACGACGCGGCCGCCGACGATCGGAATGATGTCGGTCGTGGTGCTGCCGATATCGACGAGCACGGCATCGGCGAGGCGCGTGGCAACCCAGTTCGCGGTCGCGAGCCAGTTGGCCGAGGCGACGTGCCGCCAGTGGGCCGCACAGGCCTCGGCGGCGAGCCAGCCGGCGGCGCCGGCGTAGAAGCTCAGTGGCGAGCGCGACGGCGAATTGGAGGGCGAATTCAGCGGCGAATCGGATGGCAAAGTCAGCGGCGAATCCGATAGCGAACCCGACGGTGAACTCGATGGCAAATTCAGCAGCGCCCCCGGCTGCTCCCCGGACCGCGAACCCGCTTGCGCGCCTAACCGCCGCTCCAGCGTCGCGACGATCGCGCGCACGCCCGCAGCGCGATCCGCGAACAGATCGACCATCTCGCCGGTCATCGTCACCGCATGCCGTGCAGCGGGCAAACGGGCCTGCGGCCAGCGCTCGAATACGAGGTCGATCGTGCGTTCGAGATGGTCGAGCCCCTGCCACAACGGACAGGCCCATTGCACGACATCGCGCACCGCGCCGCCGCTATCGACGCGCGACACCTTTACATGCGCGCCGCCGACGTCCCAGCCGAATATGGCTGCGTCAGCCGCCGCGTGATTCACGACATGATTCACGGCGTGATGCACCGCGAGGTTCGCCGTGCCATCAGCCACACCCGCCACATCTGCCACGCCCGTCCCCGTTCGATGTGCCATCGCGTCGATCCGTGTCGTGCTCAAGGCCGCACCTCGAAAGTCGGCGACGAAGGATTCACGCGCCCCACCCCGCATCGCTCGATGCGCACGCCGTGCGCCGCGAGCAAGGCACGCGCAAGCCCGCTGCCGCGCGCCGCGAACAGCCCCGCATACGCGACCGTGAGGCGCGGATTCACCTCGATCACGACCGGCCCGCGCCGCGGATGCCACACCACGTCGATGCCGACAAAACCGCACAGGCCCGGTATCGCTCGCGCGACGCGTTGCGCGAGCGCTTCGAGCACGAGCCCCTGCTCGCCACGACGATCGATCCGGTCGACGAGCACGCCGTCGAACTCGACGATGCGCGCCGCGTGGCGCGATGCGTCTGCCTCGCTGATGCCGATCTGCTGACGGTTGATGCTCAGCAGTTCCGTCTCGTCGCCACGGCAGAGCAGCGACAGGCTCAGCGGCTCGCCATCGACCCACGCCTGCAGCACCGGATTGCGCGCGGCGGCCGCGCGCGCCTCGTACTCGGCGCAGGCATCGGCGAAACGGTCGAACACGAAGGTGTCGAGCCCGCCCGCGCCGTCGTCCGGTTTCACGACCCAGCGGCCTTCGGGCTGCGCGCTCGCGGGACCGGGTTCGAGCGCGGGCGTCACGGCGATGCCGTGCGCGGCGAGACAGGCAGCCGTCGCGCTCTTGCTCGACGTCAGGCGAATCGCTTCCTTCGCGCAGCCGAGCCAGCGCGCCGTGCCGACCGCATCATGAAACTGCAGCAGCAGGCCGTCGCATTCCGGCGCGATGATCCATGCGTAATCGTGTTCGCGCGCCACGCGCGCGACGAAGGCCGTCATCGATTCGCCCGGCGCGGCCATACAATGAGCGTCGCCCGGCGCCGGCGTTTCGAAGCGCGAGGTCGCGAACGTGACCTCCACGCCGTCGATGTCGCGCAGCGCGGCGACGAGCGCATCGCGCATGATCCGCCCTTCGACGATCAGCGCGCTCAGGTCGGCGAGACTGCCCTCGCCGGCCAGCGCGGGATCGATGCCGCCGCCGGTGAGATACTCGTAGACAAAGATCTTGGTCAAAGGAACGCGCCCCCATGCAGGTGATACCGGTTCTCGATCTTCTCGACGGCCACGTCGTGCGCGCGGTGCGCGGCGAGCGAACCGCCTACCGGCCCATCGAGTCCCGCCTCTGCGCGGCCAGCGAGCCGCTTGCCATCGCCCGCGCGCTGCTCACGGCCAGCGGCGCGCGCACGCTCTACATCGCCGATCTCGGCGCCATCCTGCAACGCGGCGCGCATGTGTCGACGCTCGCCGCCTTGCGGGCCGCACTGCCCGGCATCGACCTCTGGCTCGACGCCGGCTTCGCTGACTACGCCTCGATGCGCGAGATGTTCGAACGCATCGAGGCCGTCGATCGACATGATGGCCAGACCGTCGATCATGTCGCTCCCACTCCGCTCGCGACGCTCGTGCCCGTGTTCGGCACCGAGTCGTTGCGCGACATCCACGCCCTGCACGCGGCGCAGGCGGCCGGCCTCGCGCCGATCCTCTCGCTCGACCATCGCGCGGGCCAACTGCTCGCGGCCGCCGAACTCGATCGCTCGTCGGCCTGGTGGCCGTCGCGCGTGATCGCGATGACGCTCGATCAGGTCGGCAGCTACGCCGGCCCCGATCTCGCCACCTTCGAACGCATCCGCGCGCGCGCCGCGGCGCAGACCACGGTGATCGGCGCGGGCGGCATCCGCCATCGCGCCGACCTGAGCGCCGCGATCGACACCGGCGCGACCGCCTGGCTCGTCGCCTCGGCGCTGCACGGCCGGCAGATCGGCGCCGCGCCGGCCGGGCACGCGTAGGCTGTCCATACAATTTCCATGCCACGCGGCCGGCAACCTACGAATGTCAGCGAAGCGCATAGGCGGCATGGCGCGCGTGACACTCTGCTCCAGCACGGCACACAACCTGTACGGCGCAGCGGGCTCGCGGCGGCCCTTCGGCGCACGCGCTCCACGGCTGGTTCGACGCGGGCCGTGTGAAGCCCATTCGGACTCGCGATCCGCCCAACACAAAGGCGCACGACCGTGCGCGGCCACCGGGCCGGCAGCGCGTGCGATGTCGTTGTCCTACCGTGGCCCCATCGTTGCGACGGCATTGCGCCAATCGGCATGGAGCTTGCTAAAAGTGCGCCATGCACCTGTCCCCCAACGATCCATCGGCTTCGCGCACGAACGCACCGGACACGACCGGCGCGCGCGCCGCGACGATCACGCGCGACTGGGTCTGCCCGTTCTGTCCTTTGCTCTGCGACGACCTCAGCGCCGATTCGCACGATGACGGCGCGCTCGGCGTGCGGGACGCCGACTGCGCACGGCTGACGCAAGCGCTCGCGTGTTACGGCGCGGGCGACGCGCCATGCCGCAGCGTCGTCGACGGCCACGAGGCCGACACGGATACCGCGCTCGCGCTCGCCGCGCAACGGCTCGCGAACGCGCGCCGGCCGCTGTTCGGCGGACTCTCCACCGACGTCGCGGGCGCCCGCGCGCTCTACGCGCTCGCGGCCGATTGCGGCGCGATGCTCGATCATCTGCATGGCGATGCGCTAACGCCAGCGACGCTCGCCTTGCAGGATCGCGGCTCGTTCTTCACGACGCTCTCCGAAGTGCGTGCGCGCGCCGATCTGCTGGTGTTCTTCGGCTGCCAGCCGTCGCGGCGTTATCCGCGCTTTTTCACGCGCACGCTCGCGAACACCGATCTCGCGCGCGAACTCGTCTTCGTCGGCTGCGCGGCAGACCCGGCGGCCGAGGGCTTCGCGCATACGCGCATCGAAACGCTGCTCGTGAACGCCGATTCGTTCGACACGCTCGCGCTATGGTCCGCGCTCGCCGAGGGCCGCGAAGCGGCTGTGCTGGATCGCGACGAGGCCAACGTCAGCAACAGGAACGCCGACGATAAACACACGAACGACAGCGGCAGTCACGCGCATCCGGCCGCGACGCTCGCCTCACTCCAGGCCCGCATCGCCGCGGCGCGCTACACGGTGATCGTCTACGAACCGGCCGCCCTGCCCGGCCCGCATGCGGCGCTGCTGATCGAGGCGCTGAACCGCATCGTTAAGACGGCGAACCGCACGAGCCGCGCCGCGTGTCTCGCGCTCGGCGGCGACGATGGCGCGCTGACGGTCAATCAGACGATGACCTGGCTCAGCGGCTTGCCGTTGCGCACGCGCGTCGCGATGCCCGCACGAGTCGCCGGCACGGCGCCGCTCGATCACGATCCGTACCGCTATCGCACCGGCAGGCTGCTGGCCGAGCGCGAAGCCGACGCGTTGCTCTGGATCGCGAGCTTCACGCCGCACGCCTGGCCCGCCTCGCTCGATCCGGCCGTCCCGCTGATCGTGCTCGGCCATCCGGCGCTCGCCGATGCGGCGAAGGCGCGCGGCGCGAATACCGTGTTCGTGCCAGTCGCGACACCGGGCATCGACGGCAACGGACATCTGTTTCGCGTCGACAGTTCGGTCGTGATGCCGTTGACGGCCGCGCGCGGCGCGGCCCTCGCCTCGGTCGCGGAAATGGCCGCGCAATTGAGCGAACGCTTGCGGGCGCTATCGGCGGCTCGGCCAGGCATTCCGCCGAGAGCGCACGCACCCGCCCAGCACCCCGGCGAGGCCCATTCATGACCCTCGTCCGGCTCAAAGGCGGCACGCTGTTCGACCCGGTCCACCAGGTGAACGGCGAGCGCCGCGATCTGCTGTTCCGCGACGGCCGCATCGTCGATGGCATCGCAGCCAATACGCCCGTCGATCGCGAATACGACGCGAGCGGCATGATCGTGATGGCGGGCGGCATCGACATGCATTCGCATATCGGCGGCGGCAAGACCAACCTGTCGCGCCTGCTGCTGCCCGAGGACCATCGCGCCGATCCGATTCGCGACGCCGCCTATGAAGCGGTGCAGGACGACGCGGGCCGCTATCTGCGGCTGCCCTCGTGCGGCGTCTGCGCGCCGGGCACGCTCGCGACCGGCTACCGCTACGCCGAAATGGGCTACACGGCCGCGTTCGAGCCGGCGATGATGCCGTCCAACGCGCGCCACACGCACCTCGAAATGGGCGACACGCCGATCATCGATCACGGCGCCTACGTGATGCTCGGCAACGACGAACTGTTTCTGCAAATGCTCGCCGCGCGCGACGACTTCGAGCGGCTGCGCGATTACATCGGCTGGACGATTCACGCGAGCAAGGCGCTCGGCGTGAAAGTGGTCAACCCGGGCGGCATCTCGGCCTTCAAGTTCAACCAGCGCTCGCTCGATATCGACGAGGCGCACACGCACTACGGCATCACGCCGCGCGAGGTGCTGCATACGCTGTCGCGCGCGCTGACCGAGCTGCGCGTGCCGCATCCGCTGCACGTGCATGCGAGCAATCTCGGCGTGCCCGGCAATCTCGCCTCGACGATCGCGACGATGGACGCCGCCGACGGCCTGCCGATCCATCTGACACATATCCAGTTTCACAGCTACGGCACCGAAGGGCCGCAGAAGTTTTCCTCGGGCGCGCGGCAGATTGCCGAGGCTGTCAACGCGCGGCCGAACGTCTCGATCGACGTCGGCCAGATCATCTTCGGACAGACCGTCACGGCCTCGGGTGACACGATGATGCAGTTCCGCAACACGCCGCTCGCGCGGCCGCACAAGTGGGTGGTCGGCGACATCGAATGCGACGCGGGCTGCGGCGTCGTGCCGTTCCGCTATCGCGAGCAGAGCTATGTGAATGCGCTGCAGTGGATCATCGGCCTCGAAATCTTCCTGCTCGTCGACGATCCGTGGCGCGTCGCGATGACCACCGATCATCCGAACGGCGGCCCGTTCACGAGCTACCCGCATCTGATCCGCCTGCTGATGGACAAGACGTTTCGCGACGCGCAACTGGCGAAGCTGCATCCCGAGGCGCAGGTCGCGAGCGCGCTGCCCGAACTTACGCGCGAGTTCTCGCTGTACGAGATCGCCATCATCACGCGCGCCGGTCCCGCGCGGCTGCTCGGCCTGCGCGACCGCGGCCATCTCGGCGCGGGCGCGGCGGCCGACATCGCCGTCTATCGCGACGAGCCCGACCGCGAGCGGATGTTCACGTCGCCGGCCTATGTGTTCAAGGACGGCGAGCTGGTCGCGCGCGACGGCACGCTCGTCGCGACGCCGACCGGCGGCATCCATTTCGTCACGCCCGACTTCGATCGCGGCATCGAGAAGACCGTGCGCGCATATAGCGACACGAACCTCGCGAGCAACTTCGCGCATGCGGCGATCAGCGACGACGAGGTGTGCAGTTGCTGCCGCGGCGGGCGGCTGTTGCCCGTCGAATGTCTGGTCGACGGCTGAGGGACGCACGAGCCATGTCAGACGCGCCAGCCAACCTAACCGATGCGTCCGCGACGAGCGCCCCGGCCGCGCTCGCCATTAACGGCACCGCGATCGACGCGACCTTTGCCGAAGCGTTTCCGATGAAGGCGACGCGGCTCGTCATCACGGCCCACACGCCCACCTGGGCGATGCACGCGGCGAACTCGCTGACGGGCTTCGCGACCTCGGTGATCGGCTGCGGCTGCGAGGCCGGCATCGAGCGCACGCTCGCGCCCGACGCAACGCCCGATGGCCGGCCCGGCGTCGCGGTGCTGCTGTTCGCGGTGTCGTCGAAGGAGCTGGCGAAGCAGATCGGCCGGCGCGTCGGCCAATGCGTGCTCACCTGCCCGAGCACGGCCGTGTTCGGCGGCATCGATCCCGCCACGAGCCGCGCGCCGCTCTCGGATCGCGCGCCGCTCGGCAGCGGGCTGCGCTTTTTCGGCGACGGCTGGCAGATCGCCAAGATGCTCGACACGGGGAACGGACCCACGCGCTACTGGCGCGTACCGGTTATGGACGGCGAGTTCGTCTGCGAGGACACGGCGGCGACCGTCAAGGCGGTCGGCGGCGGCAACCTGCTGCTGCTCGCGCGCGACCAGGACGCCGCGCTCGCCGCCGCCGAAGCGGCCGTCACGGCGATGCGCCGGCTGCCGAACGTCATCATGCCGTTCCCGGGCGGCATCGTCCGCTCGGGGTCGAAAGTCGGCTCCCGCTACGCGGGCGCGAGCGCCTCGACCAACGACGCGTTCTGTCCGACGCTGATTGGGCTGTCGGCGCATAGCGAACTCGGCGCGGAAGTGGGCTGCGTGCTGGAGATCGTGATCGACGGCCTGACCGACGCCGACGTCGGTGCCGCGATGACGGCCGGGATCGACGCGGCCTGCGAGCTCGGCCGCGCGGCTGGGGTGCTGCGGATTTCGGCGGGCAACTATGGCGGCAAGCTCGGGCCGTATCACTTCCATCTGCATGCGCTCGCGGCCGGGCTCGACAGGGGGCGCGCATGAGTACGACCACCTTGCGCCTCAAAACGCCGCCCGGTTTTCGCGTCGATGCCGCAGCGCTGCGGCCCGCGACGCTGGCGAGCCTGAGCGTGGCCGAGATCGAGCACATCGTGCTGGCGGGCGGCAACGAGAGTTGCGAGGTCGGCGAGGTGTTCGAGGTTCTACGCGATGAAGACGCACCCGCGCAATCCCCTGCGGAAACGGCACTGCCCGCAACGCCGGACGGCAACGGCAACGCCGCCCCCACACTCGTCATCGACGGCTCGGCTCGCTGGCTCGACCGCCTCGGCGCGGAAATGGACGACGGCCGGCTCGTCGTGCGGGGCTCGGCCGGCGACTACTGCGGCTTCAGGATGAGCGGCGGCGAACTACGGATCGACGGCGACACCGGCCACTTCACCGGCTGCGAAATGCGCGGCGGCCGGCTCACGGTGAACGGCGACAGCGGCGATTTCGTCGCCGGTGCGCTGACCGGCGACATGGAAGGCATGAGCGGCGGCACGCTGACGATTCGCGGCAACGCCGGCGCGCGGCTCGCCGACCGCATGCGGCGCGGCCTCGTGCTGGTCGGCGGCAACGCGGGAGAATTCGCGGCCTCGCGGCTGGTGGCCGGCACCGTCGGCGTGGCGGGCGAACTGGGCCCGCATTATGCCTATGGAATGAGGCGCGGCACCTTGCTGCTCGCGCGCCGGCCGGCGCACCGGCTGCCGCCGACCTTCACGAACGGCGGCCAGGGGTTCGACGTATTCTGGTCCTTGCTCGTGCGCAGTCTCGCCAACGAAATCGCGCCGTTTTCGCAGTGGCGCGCGCAGCGCCTGCCGGTTCGCTACACGGGCGATCTCGCCGTCGACGGCAGGGGCGAAATACTGATCGCCGGATAAGGCCACGCGCCGCGTCGATCGATGGCAGTGAAACGGTGTTCGACAGCAGTCGCCTCGACAAGCAAGCCTCTTGCACGGGAGTGAAGACAGCATGACGACAACGGATTCTCCGAACGCAAACGCCGGCGGCACCCGCTATGCGGGCCTGCTGATCGTGCTGCACTGGCTCATCGCGCTCGGCATCATCGGCCTGCTCGCGCTCGGCCTCTATATGGTCGGATTGCCGAAGGGTTTGCCGGTCAAAGCGACGCTGCTGAACCTGCACAAGTCGCTCGGACTGACGGTTTTCCTGCTGGTGCTTCTGCGCATCGTGGCGCGGGCTGTCCTTCACCGGCCACCCCTGCCGCCGATGCCAGCGTGGCAACGCGCCGCCGCGCGCACTACGCAGGGTCTTTTATACGTCGGCATGGTCGCGATGCCGCTCGCCGGCTATCTCGGCTCGTCGTTCAATCGCTATGGCACGCGCTTCTGGGGCATCCTGCTGCCGAAGTGGGGCTGGGACGATCCGCACCTGCGCGAACTGTTCTTCGGCATTCACGGGTTCATCGGCTATGGGCTGATCGCGCTGATCGTGCTGCACGTGGCCGGCGCGCTCAAGCATCAGTGGATCGATCGCGACAACCTGCTCGCGAGGATGCGGCCATGACGACGATGCTGGGTAGTCCGACTCACAGTCCGACGCGTAGTCCGACACATCGCGCGACGCGCCCTGCCTCGCAGCACGCGGCGGCGCCGCTCGAAAGCGCCACGCTGCGCACGCGCGACGGTCATCGCGTGACGTACGCGGTAGCCGGCGCGCGCGACGGCGTGCCGGTCGCGGTACTGCACGGCGGCCCCGGCAGCGGCAGTCAGCCGGGCGTGTTGCGGCTCTTCGATCTGAGCCGCTTTCGCGTCGTGCTGATCGACCAGCGCGGCACCGGCGCCTCGACGCCGCACGGCAGCGTGCGCCACAACAGCACCGGCTATCTGATCGCCGATCTCGAAGCGATTCGCGCGCGGCTCGGCTTCGCGCGCTGGGGCGTGCTCGGCGGATCATGGGGCGCGGCGCTCGCGCTCGCGTATGCGGGGCAGTGTCCGCAGTCGGTCACGGGGGTCGTGATGCGCGGCCTCTTTCTGACCTCGGCGCGCGAAGTGCGCGGCCTGTTCGTGGCGTCGCGCAAACGCGCGCCGCGTGCGTGGGCGACGCTGCGCGAGGCGGCCCGTTGCGAGCGGCCCGCGCAGCTTGTCGCCCGTTGCGCCGCAACGCTGCGATACGGCGCGAACCCAACGCGGCAGCGCGCGCTCGCGCAAACCTGGCGCGGCTATGAAAACGAGGTGCTGGCGAGCGCGGCGCCGCGACATTCGGCCCAACGCGCGGCACAACGTGATACACCGCGCAACGCACGACACAACGCACACGGCGCGCGGCGCGCTACCCGCAAGCTGATCGGCAAATACCGGATTCAGGCGCACTACCTCAGCTTGGAAGAGCGGCGTGTAGGGAAAGAGTGACTCGCGTCGGGTTCCTCTCTGTTCAGCCTGTATCGTGTGCATTACAGCGGCCTCCCGCGTGCACTCGATTTGCGCCACGTGCCCTTCGTTCTTCAGTCGTGCAGCTCACTCGACCACTTTGTCCT
>NZ_VWWM01000071.1:0-36104 GCF_011752945.1 Paraburkholderia sp. Cy-641 | reverse complement strand
GGCTCGACGCAGTGCGCGCGCAAGGCCGCGGCGGCGTCGCCGCGCCCGCCGCCGCGCGCGATCTGCTGCCGCTGCTCGACGAGATGCGGCTCATCAAGGACGACCACGAACTCGCGATCATGCGCCGCGCCGGGCAGATTTCGGCCGCCGCGCATCGGCGCGCGATGGCCGCGTGCCGGCCCGGCATCCGCGAATACGCACTCGAGGCCGAACTGCTCTACACGTTTCGCAAATTCGGCGCGCAGGCGCCGGCCTATACCTCGATCGTCGCGGCGGGCGCGAACGCCTGCGTGCTGCACTACCCGGCCAGCAACGCGATCGCGCGCGACGGCGACCTGATCCTGATCGACGCGGCCTGCGAGCTCGACGGCTACGCCTCCGACATCACGCGCACGTTCCCGGCGAGCGGCCGCTTCACGCCGGCGCAGCGCGAACTGTACGACATCGTGCTGGCCGCGCAGCAGGCCGCCGTCGATGCGACGCGCGCCGGCGCCACCTTCGACGATCCGCACCAGGCCGCGTTGCGCGTGCTGTCGCAGGGGCTGCTCGACACCGGCATCGTGCCGCGCGAGAAGTTCGCCTCGCTCGACGACGTGCTCGCCGAGCGCGCCTACGCGCCGTTCTACATGCACCGCACCGGCCACTGGCTCGGCATGGACGTGCACGACTGCGGCGACTACCGCGAGCGCGGCGCGCCGCGCGACGAGGCGGGCGCGCTGCCGTGGCGCACGCTGCAGGCATCGATGACGCTGACGATCGAGCCGGGCCTGTACATCCGTCCGGCCGAGGGCGTGCCCGAGCGCTACTGGAACATCGGCATCCGCATCGAGGACGATGCGATCGTGACGCCCACCGGTTGCGAACTGATGACGCGCGACGTGCCGGTTGCCGCCGACGAGATCGAGGTGCTGATGCGGGAAGCGCGCCGCGCAGGAAGCGACGCATGAAGCGCCCCATGAAACGACGCATGCAGCCAGGACCTGACCGGCGATGAACGAAGCCTCTCCCTCGGCGGTGATCCTGAAGCCCGCCTCGCGCCAGCAGGCGTTCGACTTCGACGTGACGATCGTCGGCGCCGGGCCGGTCGGTCTCGCGCTCGCCGGCTGGCTCGCGCGCCGCAGCGTGACACGCGAACTGAGGATCGCGCTCGTCGATGCGCGCGAGCCCGAGGACTCGATTGCCGATCCGCGCGCAATCGCGGTCTCGCACGGCAGCCGGATGATCCTCGAACCGCTGCGCTGGCCCGCCGACGCCACCGCGATCGAGCGCATCCACGTGTCGCAGCGCGGTCACTTCGGCCGCACGCTGATCGATCATCGCGAGCACGGCCTGCCCGCGCTCGGCTACGTGCTGCGGTACGGCTCGATCGTGCACGGCCTCGCCGACGCCGTGCACGCAACGCAGGTCCACTGGTTTCGCTCGACCTCGGCCGGTGCGCCGACCCAGGAATCCGACGGCGTCACGCTGCCGATCGAAACCGCCGGCGTCGCGCGGCAGTTGCGCACGCGAATTCTCGTGAACGCCGAGGGCGGCCTGTTCGGCGATCAGAAAACCGCGCGAAAGGCGGCCCGCGACACGAGCCGCGATGCCGAGGAAGAAGAGGCCGGCGAGCGCACCGCCAGCCCCACCGACGCCGCCGCCGATAAACGCGGCGTCGCCAGAAGTGTGGATAAAAGCGCCAACGGCATCGGCTCGCGCGACTACGGCCAAACCGCGCTGGTCGGCACGGTCACCGTGTCCACGCCGCAGCCGCACGTCGCGTGGGAGCGCTTCACCGCGCAAGGTCCGATCGCGCTGCTGCCGATGGGCGGCGTGCGCGGCGCCGACTACGCGCTCGTCTGGTGCTGCTCGCCCGAGGAAGCCGCGCGCCGCGCGCAGCTCTCCGACGCCGAGTTCCTAGGCGAACTCGACGCCGCGTTCGGCGACCGCATGGGCCGCTTCACGCAGATTCGCGGACGCGCGTCGTTCCCGCTCGGGCTCAACGCCATCGATACGCTCGTGAACGGCCACATCGTCGCAATCGGCAATGCAGCGCAGACGCTGCATCCGGTGGCGGGCCAGGGCCTCAACCTCGGCCTGCGCGATGCGCACGCGCTCGCCGACGCGCTCTCGGCGGAAGGCCCGACCCCGCTTGCGCTCGCGACGTTCGCGCAACGCCGCGCACTCGACCGGCGCATGACGATCGGCGCGACCGACACGCTCGCGCGTCTTTTCACCGTCGACTTCCCGCCACTCGCGATCATGCGCGGCCTTGCGCTGACCGCGCTCGAATTCGTGCCGCCGGTCAAAACCGCGCTCGCCCGCCAGATGATGTTCGGCCAGCGCCGTTAGACGCGCGGTAAATTCGCCCGGCCGTGGCGTTTGCGCGGCATTTGCGTGCCGTTTGCGCCGCGCTCGGGCGGGCTATCGTGCGCACTGCGCGATTCTATGAATCGTCCCACTTTCATAGAAGATTTAATGGGTTACGACACGCAGATGGCGAGTCCCGGCAACCCGTTAACGCTAAAATGGCGGTTTTCCCTCGCATTTCGCATTGCATCGGCGGCCATGATTGTCAAATCCCGGCCGTCGCCAGCGCGCTCACGTCATGCCCACTCTCGGCTCCCACAATCTGCGTAACAACCTGTTCGTCGCCCCCATGGCCGGCGTAACCGACCGCCCGTTCCGCCAGCTGTGCAAACGGCTCGGCGCGGGTTACGCGGTGTCGGAAATGGTGGCGTCGAACGCGCAGCTGTGGAAAAGCGAGAAGACGATGCGCCGCGCCAACCACGAAGGCGAGGTCGAGCCGATCGCCGTGCAGATCGCCGGCGCGGACCCGGTCATGATGGCCGAGGCCGCCCGCTACAACGTCGCGAACGGCGCGCAGATCATCGACATCAACATGGGCTGCCCGGCCAAGAAGGTCTGCAACGTCGCGGCCGGCTCGGCGCTGCTGCAGAACGAGCCGCTCGTGCAACGCATCGTCGAGGCGGTGGTGAACGCGGTCGGCGTCGGGCCCGACGCGGTGCCCGTCACGCTGAAAATCCGCACCGGCTGGAATCGCGAGAACAAAAACGCGCTGAACGTCGCACGTCTCGCGCAAGCGGCCGGCATCTCGATGCTGACCGTGCACGGCCGCACGCGCGCCGACCTGTACCACGGCGACGCCGAATACGAAACGATCGCCGCGGTGAAAGCGGCGGTCGGCATTCCGGTCGTCGCGAACGGCGACATCACCTCGCCGCACAAGGCGCGCGAGGTGCTCGCCGCAACCGGCGCGGACGCGATCATGATCGGGCGCGCCGCGCAGGGCCGTCCGTGGCTGTTCCGCGAGATCGGGCATTTCCTGCTGACGGGCGAGCTGCTGCCGCCGCCGCGCATCGACGAAATCCAGCAGGTGATGAACGAGCATCTCGAAGATCACTATGCGTTTTACGGGGAATTTACCGGTGTGCGCACTGCGCGCAAGCACATCGGCTGGTACACTCGCGGCCTTTCCGGCGCCAACCTGTTCCGGCATCGCATGAATACGCTGGACACCACGCGCGAACAACTCCTCGCTGTCAACGAGTTCTTCGACGCGCAAAAGGCGATCTCAGACCGCCTCGTCTACGTCGACGAATCGACCGGCAACCCCGGGCTCGACAGCAAGGACGAGGACCACACCGACCGACTAGCAGCATGAGCAAGAACAACATCGAACAATCCGTCCGCGACAGCCTGGACGTGTACTTCCAGGATCTCGACGGCTCCAATCCGCACGACGTCTACGACATGGTCATCTCATGCGTGGAAAAACCCTTGCTCGAAGTGGTGCTCGAGCAGGCCGGCGGCAACCAGTCGCTGGCCGCCGAGTATCTCGGCATCAACCGCAATACGCTGCGCAAGAAGCTGCAACAACACGGTTTGCTGTAGCGCGTTGTAGTTTCTGCGCCCTGCCACGTTTCCCTTCGGCTTTTCGTCTTCATCATGATCAAGCAAGCGCTCATCTCCGTTTCCGATAAATCCGGCATCGTCGATTTCGCAAAATCGCTGTCGGACCTCGGCATCAAGATCCTGTCGACCGGCGGCACCGCGAAACTGCTCGCGGACGCGGGCCTGTCCGTTACCGAAGTCGCCGACTACACGGGCTTCCCGGAAATGCTCGACGGGCGCGTAAAAACGCTGCATCCGAAGGTACACGGCGGCATCCTCGCGCGCCGCGATCTGCCCGAGCACATGGCCGCGCTCGAGAAGCACGACATTCCGACCATCGACCTGCTGGTCGTAAACCTGTACCCGTTCGTGCAGACCGTCTCGAAGGAAGAGTGCTCGCTCGAAGACGCGATCGAGAACATCGACATCGGCGGCCCGACCATGCTGCGCTCGGCCGCGAAGAATCACCGCGACGTGACCGTGGTGGTCGATCCGGCCGACTACGCGGTCGTGCTCGACGAAATGCGCGCGAACGGCAACACAGTGTCGTACCGGACGAATTTCCGCCTCGCGACCAAGGTGTACGCGCACACCGCGCAGTACGACGGCGCGATCACGAACTACCTGACGAGCCTGACCGACGAGTTGCAGCACGCGTCGCGCAATACGTACCCGGCTACCTTCAACATGGCGTACGAGAAGGTGCAGGATCTGCGCTACGGCGAGAACCCGCACCAGAGCGCGGCGTTCTACCGCGACCTCGCCGTGCCGGCCGGCGCGCTCGCGAACTACAACCAGCTGCAAGGCAAGGAACTCTCGTACAACAACATCGCCGACTCCGACGCGGCGTGGGAATGCGTGAAGACCTTCGACGTGCCGGCCTGCGTGATCGTCAAGCACGCGAATCCGTGCGGCGTCGCGGTCGGCGCGAACGCGCACGAAGCGTACTCGAAGGCGTTCCAGACCGATCCGACCTCGGCGTTCGGCGGCATCATCGCGTTCAACCGCGAAGTCGACGAAGCGGCCGCGCAAGCGGTCGCGAAGCAGTTCGTCGAAGTGCTGATCGCGCCGTCGTTCAGCGCCGAAGCGCGCCAGGTGTTCGCGGCGAAGCAGAACGTGCGTTTGCTCGAAATCGCGCTCGGCGACGGTCATAACGCGTTCGATCTGAAGCGCGTCGGCGGCGGCCTGCTCGTGCAGTCGCTCGACTCGAAGAACGTGCAGCCGCGCGAGGTGCGTGTGGTCACCAAGCGCCATCCGACGCCGAAGGAAATGGACGACCTGCTGTTCGCCTGGCGCGTCGCGAAGTACGTGAAGTCGAACGCGATCGTGTTCTGCGCGAACGGCATGACGCTCGGCGTCGGCGCGGGCCAGATGAGCCGCGTGGATTCGGCGCGTATCGCCAGCATCAAGGCGCAGAACGCCAATCTGACGCTGACCGGCTCGGCGGTCGCATCGGACGCGTTCTTCCCGTTCCGCGACGGTCTCGACGTGGTCGTCGCCGCGGGCGCGACCTGCGTGATCCAGCCGGGCGGCTCGGTGCGCGACGACGAAGTGGTCAGCGCCGCCGACGAGCACAACATCGCGATGGTGCTGACGGGCGTGCGTCACTTCCGTCATTGACAGGCGGTTGGCGGGGAATCGCTGCTTCGCCGTAATACGGTGAGGCGGCGGTTGCCGCGCGTGTGATGTCTGTACTGTCGAAAAAACGGCCCGGCGGGTGTTCCTGCCGGGCCGTTTGCTTTGGTGCGATCGATCCTGCACGGCCGATTCGATGCCGCGCGCTCTTGCGACGCGTCCAATGGCGCGGCGTCCAGGCTGGCCTCACTGTGTTGCCTCACTGTGTTGCATCGCCGTCACCGTTTTATTCCGTCCGCGACACCACCCACAAACCGCCACGCGCCGCGTTCGTTGTAGTATCGCAGGCACCTGGTTTTTATCGCATGTGCGGCACCTCATGAGAATTCTCGGCATCGACCCCGGTCTGCGCGTGACCGGCTTCGGCGTGATCGACCAACACGGCCACACACTGAGCTACGTCGCGAGCGGCGTCATCAAGACGGCCGACGCCGATCTGCCCTCGCGCCTCGGCACCATCTTCGACGGCATTTCGACGCTGATCCGCCAGCATTCGCCCGATCAGGCGGCGATCGAAAAAGTCTTCGTCAACGTCAATCCGCAGTCGACGCTGCTGCTCGGTCAGGCACGGGGCGCGGCGATCTGCGGGCTCGTCGCGGGCGGCGTGCCGGTCGCCGAATACACAGCCCTGCAACTGAAGCAGGCCGTGGTCGGCTACGGCCGCGCGACCAAGGAGCAGATGCAGCAGATGGTCGTGCGTCTGCTGAACCTCACGGGCGTGCCGGGCACCGACGCCGCCGACGCGCTCGGCATGGCGATCTGCCATGCGCACGGCGGCTCGACGCTGGGCACGCTCGGCGGCATCGCGCCTTCGCTGGCGAAGAAGGGACTGCGGGTGCGGCGCGGACGCCTCGTGGGCTAGCGCAGGCGCGGTTTGCGGCGCAGCCTCCCGCAATTCCCCATCGCGCCGCCGGCCCGCTACGCTACACTCGCCCTTTCCCACACGACTCTAAAAATCGAATCCGCCATGATCGGTCGCATTGCCGGCGTTCTGCTGGAAAAAAACCCGCCGCATCTGCTCGTCGACTGCAACGGCGTCGGCTATGAAGTGGACGTGCCGATGAGCACGTTCTACAACCTGCCGTCGACCGGCGAACGCATCGTGCTGCTCACGCAGATGATCGTGCGCGAGGACGCGCATCTGCTGTACGGCTTCGGCACCGCGCAGGAACGCTCGACCTTCCGCGAACTGCTGAAAATTTCCGGCATCGGCGCACGCATGGCGCTCGCGGTGCTGTCGGGCATGAGCGTGTCCGAACTCGCGCAGACCGTGACGATGCAGGACGCGGCGCGCCTTACGCGCGTGCCCGGTATCGGCAAGAAGACCGCCGAGCGGCTGCTGCTCGAACTGAAGGGCAAGCTCGGCGCCGACCTCGGCGCAATGGCGGGCGCCGCATCGGCATCCGATCATGCCTCCGACATCCTCAACGCGCTGCTCGCGCTCGGCTACTCCGAGAAGGAAGCGCTCGCGGCGATCAAGAACGTGCCGGCCGGCACCGGCGTTTCCGAGGGCATCAAGCTCGCGCTGAAGGCGCTCTCGAAGGGCTGATGCCCGGGTCGCGCGCGGTACAATGAGCGCATGATCGAAACCGACAAACTCGCCGCCGAGCGCATCATTGCGGCCACGCCCGCCTCGCCGAACGAAGAAGCGTTCGAGCGGGCGTTGCGCCCGCGCCAGCTCGAAGAATATGTCGGGCAGGAGAAGGTACGCGGCCAGCTCGAAATTTTCATCGAGGCCGCGAGACGCCGTTCCGAATCGCTCGACCACGTGCTGCTGTTTGGCCCGCCGGGCCTCGGCAAGACCACGCTCGCGCACATCATTGCGCGCGAAATGGGCGTCAATCTGCGGCAAACGTCGGGGCCGGTGCTCGAACGCGCGGGCGACCTCGCTGCGCTGCTCACGAATCTCGAAGCCAACGACGTGCTGTTCATCGACGAAATCCACCGGCTCTCGCCGGTCGTCGAGGAAATCCTGTACCCCGCGCTCGAGGATTATCAGATCGACATCATGATCGGCGAAGGGCCGGCCGCGCGCAGCGTCAAGCTCGACCTGCAGCCGTTCACGCTGGTCGGCGCGACCACGCGCGCGGGCATGCTGACCAATCCGCTGCGCGACCGCTTCGGCATTGTCGCGCGGCTCGAGTTCTACAACGCCGAGGAACTGGCGCGCATCGTCACGCGGTCGGCCGCGCTGCTCAACGCGCAGATCCATCCGGACGGCGCGTTCGAAATCGCCCGCCGCGCGCGCGGCACGCCGCGTATCGCGAACCGCCTGCTGCGCCGCGTGCGCGACTTCGCCGAAGTGAAGGCCGACGGCAACATCACCGCGCAGGTGGCCGACGCCGCGCTCAGCATGCTCGACGTCGACGCGGTCGGCTTCGACCTGATGGACCGCAAGCTGCTCGAAGCGATCCTGCACAAGTTCGACGGCGGCCCGGTCGGCGTCGATAACCTGGCGGCGGCAATCGGCGAGGAGCGCGACACGATCGAAGACGTGCTCGAACCGTATCTGATCCAGCAGGGCTTCCTGCAACGCACGCCGCGCGGCCGTGTCGCCACGCTGCTGACCTACCGGCACTTCGGGCTCGCCGCGCCGGATGCGTCGAGTGCGCTGCCGGGCCTGTGGAACTCGGCGAACTGAATCGCCGGGTCAGCCGGCTCAGCCGATACCGCCGCAAGCGAGGCCGCTCAGGATGTCCGACCAGACGCAACCGCCCGGCACCTCAGGCGACCACTCGGGTGACACCTCAGGTAACAAATCCGGTGGCAACGCCGGCAGCGGTGCTGGCAACCAGCCCGCCGGCGCACCGGGCAACCCCATCGTCAACCCGGCCGGCGAACCCTCCGGCAACTTCGCGCAGCGGCTCACCCACCGCCTGCGCTCGAAACTCGCCTCGGGCGTCACGCATCTGACGACCGGCAGCGGCCCGGTGCTCGACTACTCCTCGCCGCCGGGCGATCCCGGCCTCTTCGGGCCCGACGCCATCTGCTGGAAAGTCCACGCCGACTTCACGTCGATGATGACGGGCGGCATCAGCGCGTTGCTGCTCCAGGCGCTGCACCCGCTCGCGCTCGCGGGCGTATGGGATCACTCGACGTTTCGCACCGACATTCTCGGGCGCCTGCGCCGCACGGCGACCTTCATCGCCGGCACGACTTTCGGCAGCCGGCGCGACGCGCTCGCGCTGATCGAACGCGTGAGGCGCATCCATCTCGACGTGAGCGGTGTCGCGCCGGACGGTCAGGCGTACCAGGCGAGCGAACCCGCGCTGCTGACGTGGGTGCATGTCGCCGAAGTATCGAGCTTCATGACCGCGCATTTGCGCTACGTGAATCCGATGCTGTCCGTCGCGGCACAGGATCAATACTTCGCGGAAACCGCGCGCATCGCCGAAATGCTCGGCGCCACCGAGATTCCGCGCTCGCGCGCCGAGATCGAGGCGTATCTGCTCGCGATGCAGCCCGCGCTCGTCGCAAGCGAACGCACGCGCGAAGTCGTGAGGATTCTGATGAACGCGCCGGCACCGAGTTTCGCGATGCGGCCCGCCGGGGCGCTGATGCTCAACGCCGGCGTCGATCTGCTGCCGGACTGGGCGCAGGACATGCTCGGCTTCGCTCGTTATGCGGCGCTGCGCAGAACGCTCGCGCGGCCCGGCGTGCGGCTCGTTGCGCCGGTGATCCGCTGGGCGTTGGTCAATGGGGTGTCGAAGCGGGCGCGCCGGCGCGCGGCCGCGGCGCCAGAGCCGGTTTGAGATGGGCCGGCGGACGATCGCACTCGCGCACGCGATACAGCGCGCGGCACTGAGGCGCTGAGGTGCTGAGGCACTGAGGTGCTGAGGCACTGAGGTGCTGAGGTGCTGAGGTGCTGAGGTGCTGAGGTGCTGAGGTGCTGAGGTGCTGAGGTGCTGAGGTGCTGAGGCGCCAAGATACGCCTCCGCCTCGTCACCGTCATGCGCGCCCGGCTTACCGGCCCGGCTCCGGTGCCTTCCTGAAGCCGTCGTCGGCGGCGCTCGCCGGTTCGAGATGCGCGACGTCTCCCCACGACACGATCGTCGCGTGACCGTCGGCGAAATCCACGATGTTCACGCTCGTGTTCAGCAGCGCGTAATCGCGCGGCGCGTCGAGCGGCAAACCCGTTGCCAAGCGGCGCACGCAGTCGAGCACGCCGCCATGCGCGACACAGGCGATCCGGCCGCCCGGATGCGCCGCGACAAGCGGCTCGATCGCATGCACGACACGGTGGTAGAACACGCGCTGCGACTCCCCTTCGGGCGGGGTGAAGCCGGGATCGCGCGTTTGCCACTGCGCGTATTCGTCGGGAAAGCGCAGCGCGATCTCGTCGCTGTCGTGGCCCTGGAACTCGCCGTACGAACGCTCTCGCAAGCCCTCGCGCAACTGTAGCGGCAGGCCGAGCGCCTCGGCGATCGGCTGGGCGGTCTGCTGCGCGCGTTGCAGATCGCTCGCATAGATCGCGTCGAGCCGCGCACCCTGCTGCGCCTCCTGCGCGATACGCCGCGCGAGACGTTGCGCCTGCGCGAACCCCGTCGTCGCGAGCGGAATGTCGATGTGACCTTGAATGCGCTTGATGCGGTTCCAGTCGGTCTCGCCGTGCCGGATAAACAGAATCTGCGTCGTCATGAGAAGGAAGTGGGCGCCGTTCGCCGGTTATGCCGAACGGCTATTGTCGCAAAAAGCGACGGCCGCGCCTGAGTTGCGGTGGCTGCGCGCCGGAACACGCTTCGATCGAGCAGGCCCGCAAACGGCGCGCATGGGCGCGCGCTGAAACCCACTTATGCGTGGGTCTGCAGCCAGAACGTGACCGGCCCGTCGTTGACGAGCGACACCTGCATGTTCGCGCCGAACTCGCCGGTCTCGACCACCGGATGCTTCGCGCGCGCGGCCGCGACGAAGTAATCGAACAGGCGCTTGCCTTCGTCGGGCGCAGGCCGCTGTTGGTATCGGCCGCGAGCGTGAACTGCGACACGAGCAGCAAACCGCCCGCGCGGCCCGCGCCGTCGACATTCTGCACGGAGAGATTCATCTTGCCGGCCGCGTCACTGAATACGCGATAGCCGAGCACCCTGGCCAGCAGCTTGTCGGCTGCCGCCTCGGTGTCGCCGCGCTCGGCGCAGACAAGCGCGAGCAGACCCGCGTCGATCGCGCCGGTCACGCGCTCGCTTTCACCGTCCACGACGCGCACTTCGGCGCGCCGCACGCGCTGGATCAGCGCGATCATCGGCGCGGCTCCGGGCGCGGGCTGCGCGTCGTCACGACAAGCGAGCGGCGTTGCGCGTGCACTGCGCGATTACGCTGTGAGCGTCACGCGTGCGAAGCGGCGCTTGCCGACCTGCACGACATACTCGCCCGCCTCGACCTTCAGGCCCTTGTCGGACACCGTCGCGCCATCGATCTTCACGCCGCCCTGCTCGATGTTGCGCAGCGCTTCGCTCGTCGACGGCACGAGGTTGGCCTGCTTCAGCAACTGGCCGATCGCAAGCGGTGCGCCCGCGAGCGTCACCGCCGGGATATCGTCGGGCACGCCGCCCTTCGCGCGATGATTGAAGTCTTCGAGCGCGCGCTCGGCATCGGCCTGCGAATGGAAGCGCGCGACGATTTCCTGGCCGAGCAGCACCTTGAAGTCGCGCGGATTGCGACCCGCTTCGATCTCTTTCCGGAAGCCGGCGATCTCGTCCATCGGACGGAACGACAGCAGTTCGAAGTAACGCCACATCAGCGTGTCGGAAATGCTCATGAGCTTGCCGAACATATCGGTCGGCTTTTCGCTGATGCCGATGTAGTTGTTCTTCGACTTCGACATCTTCTCGACGCCGTCGAGCCCTTCGAGCAGCGGCATCGTCAGGATGCACTGCTGCTCCTGGCCGTACTGCTTCTGCAGCTCGCGGCCGACCAGCAGGTTGAATTTCTGGTCCGTGCCACCGAGTTCGAGGTCCGCATTCAGCGCGACGGAGTCGTAGCCCTGCATCAGCGGATAGAGGAATTCGTGGATCGAGATCGGCACACCGCCCTGGAAGCGCTTCGTGAAGTCTTCGCGTTCGAGAATACGCGCGACCGTGTAGCGCGACGCGAGCTTGATCATGCCGTCGGCGCCGAGCGGCATCGACCATTCGCTGTTGTAACGGATTTCGGTCTTGTCGCGGTCGAGCACGAGCGCGGCCTGCTCGAAATAGGTCTTCGCATTCGATTCGATCTGCTCGCGCGTGAGCGGCGGGCGCGTCGCGTTGCGGCCGGACGGGTCGCCGATCAGCGAGGTGAAATCGCCGATCAGGAAAATCACCGTGTGGCCGAGGTCCTGCAACTGGCGCATCTTGTTGAGCACGACCGTGTGGCCGATGTGGATGTCGGGCGCGGTCGGATCGAGCCCCAGCTTGATGCGCAACGGCTTACCGGTTGCCGCGCTCCGCGCGAGCTTTTGCGCGAATTCGTCTTCGATCAGCAGTTCGTCGACGCCGCGCTTGGTGACGGCGAGCGCATGGCGGACTTCGTCGGTGAGCGGAAGGGCAGTAGCGGAATTGGGCTTGGTGGACTCGGTGCTCATGCTGGAAACGTGAAGTCGCGAAAAAACAGGATTGTCCCATAGATGCGCGCCGCCGCGCCCACCGACACGCCTCGGACGGCCTGGCAAGCGGCAATTTTTCGCTCGACGTGTGCCCGGCGCAGGGGAGCGACGCAAGCGTGATGCACGCGTGGCGGGCGCGTGCTGCCCGTGCGATGTCTGTACCGGTGCTGATATTCAGCCGCGCGAGCGTCGATAATCTGCTACAACGAATCGCAATGAACATCGAGAGGAGCAGCGACGTGGCGCAAGACCCCGCAGACGGCATCTATTTCGGATTGATGTCGGGTACGAGCATGGACGGTGTGGACGGCGTGGCCGTCCGGTTTGCCGACGGAAAGCCGCCGGAAGTGCTGGCCGAGGCCTTCGTCGGCTTCTCGGCCGGGATGCGCGAGGCGCTCTTCGCACTCCAGCAGCCCGGCGACAACGAGATCGAGCGCGAAGCGCTGGCCGCCAACGCGCTCGCGACGCGCTACACCGTGTGCTGCCACGAACTGCTGCGCGGCAGCCACCTGTCGGCCGAGGAAGTCCGCGCGATCGGCGTGCACGGGCAAACCGTGCGGCATCGGCCGGAAAAAGGCTACACGCGGCAAATCAACAATCCGGCTCTGCTCGCGGAGATGACGCATATCGACGTGATCGCCGATTTCCGCAGCCGCGACGTCGCCGCCGGCGGCCAGGGTGCGCCGCTCGTGCCGGCTTTTCACGCGACGGTGTTCGGCGCGAAAAACGAGACGCGGGTGGTCTGCAACCTCGGTGGCATCAGCAATATCACGATACTGAACGCGACCGGCAGCGTGCGCGGCTTCGATTGCGGCCCCGCCAACGCGTTGCTCGACGCATGGGCCGAACGCCATCTCGGCAAGCCATTTGACGAAAACGGCCATTTTGCGGCGAGCGGCGAGGTCGATCGCAAGCTATTGAACGCGCTGCTCGACGAGCCGTTCTTCTCGGAGCAGCCGCCGAAAAGCACCGGCCGCGACCTGTTCAATACCGCTTGGCTCGACGCGAAACTCGCGCCGTTCGTCGGACTCGATCCAGCCGACGTGCAGGCGACGCTGGTCGCGCTGACCGCGGTGACGGTGGCGCGCGAAATCGAGCGGCATGCGTCCGATGTCCGCGCGGTGTACGTGTGCGGCGGCGGCGCACGCAATCCGGAGATACTGAAGGCATTGCAGCAGGCGCTCGAAGACAGCGGCGTGAGCGGCGTACCGGTGATGACGACCGACGCGCTCGGCGTGCCGCCGAGCCAGGTCGAGCCGCTCGCCTTCGCATGGCTCGCGATGCGCTGCGTCGCGCGGCTGCCGGGCAATCTGCCGGGCGTCACGGGAGCCTCGGACGAGCGTGTGTTGGGCGCGATCTATCCGCGCTGAAGATGATCGGGTAAAGCGGGTCCGCGGGGCACGATCGCGCGGCGCGACAGGCGGGCAATAAAAAAACGGGGCCTATGCAGGCCCCGTTTTCCATACGAGCTAAGACTTGAAACGGCGTGTCGCCGTGCTCAGACCGAGAACGACGAACCGCAACCGCAGGTGGTGGTCGCGTTCGGGTTCTTGATGACGAACTGCGCGCCGTTGATGTCGTCCTTGTAGTCGATCTCGGCGCCAACCAGGTACTGGTAGCTCATCGAGTCGATCAGCAGCTGGACGCCGCTCTTGTTCATCACGGTGTCGTCTTCGTTGATGGCTTCGTCGAACGTAAAACCATATTGAAAGCCCGAGCAGCCGCCGCCCTGCACGAACACGCGCAGCTTGAGCTCCGGATTGCCTTCTTCTTCGATCAGTTGCTTGACCTTGTCAGCCGCTGCGTCGGTGAAGACGAAGGGGGCGGGCATCTCGGTCACGGGGGTATCGGTGACTGCGTTCATTCGAACTCTCCAAAAAGCTTTAGCCGCTATTGTAGGGCTGATCTGAATATCGTGCTGAAGCCCACAAAATCAATGGGTTCTTCCGTTGCAGCCGTCGGACAGTGCGTTGGCCGTCAGCCTGGACGGGCACAACAACGCCACTGCGGCTACCGCCGCCGTGGCGGCCGATTCGCCGCGTCATCGAACGGGAGCTCGCGCGCGGCCCTGAACCCCGACAAAACCATAAAAAAAGCCGCCTTCGCATGAAGCGTTGGCGGCTTTTGCTGCAAACCGGCTGAGGAGCCGGCTTGCACCCGAAGCGATTAACGCTTCGAGAATTGCTTGCGGCGACGTGCCTTGTGGAAGCCGACCTTCTTACGTTCGACTTCACGAGCGTCACGCGTAACGAAGCCAGCCTTCGACAGTTCCGGCTTCAGCGTTGCGTCGTAGTCCATCAGCGCGCGGGTGATGCCGTGGCGAACCGCACCGGCTTGACCCGTTTCACCGCCGCCCGTCACGTTGACCTTGATGTCGAACGTGGTGCCGTGGTTCGTGAGTTCCAGCGGCTGGCGCACGATCATCAGCGACGTTTCGCGCGAGAAGTAGTCGGCGATGGGCTTGCCGTTCACAACGATATCGCCCTTGCCTGCCTTGATGAACACGCGTGCGACGGCGCTCTTGCGGCGGCCCGTGCCGTAATTCCAGTTACCGATCATGTGGGCTCCCCTTAGATCTCGAGCGCCTTCGGCTGTTGTGCCGAATGCGGATGCGTTGCGTCAGCGTAGACCTTCAGCTTCTTGATCATCGCGTAGCCGAGCGGGCCCTTCGGCAGCATGCCCTTGACCGCCTTCTCGAGCGCGCGGCCCGGGAAGCGTTCCTGCATCTTGCCGAACGTCGTTTCATAGATACCGCCCGGGTAGCCCGAGTGACGGTAGTACTTCTTGTCGGTAACCTTGTTGCCCGTGACCTTCAGCTTGCCAGCGTTGATAACGATGATGAAATCACCGGTGTCGACGTGGGGAGTGAATTCAGGCTTGTGCTTGCCGCGAAGACGGTGTGCCACTTCGCTGGCGACACGCCCGAGAACCTTATCCGTCGCGTCAATCACGTACCATTCGCGCGTCACCTCATGGGCTTTTGCGGAAAACGTCTTCATGATCGATCCAAAAAAATTGCTGCGCCCAATGTGTTTTTTTCCTGCTTGTAGTGTGCGCATCGAGGCGCGTGCAGGCTCTCCCTGGTTCTTCCTCCGCGGGCGCGGATGCGGAAAAGCCCTGAATTATAAAGGAATTTGCACGGCCAAGTCAAAACTTGCGATAGGCGTGCCGCCGTGGGGTCCCCAATGGGGTCTCAAGCGGGGATCCAGCTGGGCGAAAAAAAACCCGAACGAGCGGTTCGGGTTTAATCCACCAAAGGAGGAGGTGGAGGAGACAGCGGAAGTTGCAGAACTGCTGCAACGATGGGGAAATTATATGAGCCGCCCTTGTGCAACGCAAGAATATTTGCATTGTGAGATGAATTTTCATAATTCGAAAAATTACCAGATCAATCTGAAATCGAAAAATGTCCTTTGGGATCAAGCCTCAAAGCTTTGGATATCCAGACCGCATCGGGCATCGCCTAGAGTAAAACCCCTAAACCGGCCCGGATATTCCCGGATTCCGCATGGATGCGGCGCCGCAGCATCCACATAGCCATGGCGCATAACCCGAACTGGGCCAGGCTCTGCGCGGATTGTCAAACACCGGGCTACAATGCCGTCTCGATATAGCTATGCGCGGTGGAGTGACAGCATGGAATGCAAAGTAAGCTGGATGGGGCAAGACGGGATGGCATTCGCGGCCGAGACGGGCAGCGGCCATCTGGTCGCGATGGACGGCGCGCCTGAAGGCGGCGGCCGCAACCTCGCGCCGCGTCCGATGGAAATGGTTTTGCTCGGCACGGGCGGCTGCACCGCCTACGACGTCGTGATGATCCTCAAGAAGAGCCGCCAGGAAATCGCCGGCTGCTCGGTGACGCTGAAGGCCGAACGCGCAAGCGAAGACCCGAAGGTGTTCACGAAGATCCACTTCCACTTCACCGTGACCGGCAAGAATCTGAACCCGGCCACCGTCGAACGCGCGATCAACCTGTCGCACGACAAATACTGCTCGGCGTCGATCATGATCGCGAAGACCGCCGAACTCACGCACTCGTTCGACATCGTCGCAAACTGAGCGTAGCGGCACGCCGCAACCGGCGAGCCAAATGAAAATGCCGGCGTCCCCACGGACGCCGGCATTTTTTGTTGGGTGGCAAAGCAGGCCGATAAGCCGGATTCTGTGCACGCGTAGCGCCCGAAGACACGACGCGCGTGGCAGCCATTCCTCTAGGCGCGCCATTGCTGACGCGCTCAAGCTTCCTACCCGCAGACGAGATGGGGGCCCCATCCTGCATCTCGAAGATGCGCGCCTGCCTACTTGGAATTGCTCCGGGTGGAGGTTACCGTGCCGGTCTGCCTTGCGACAGCCGCGGTGCGCTCTTACCGCACCGTTTCACCCTTACCTGATCCCGGCTTGCGCCGGGCCATCGGCGGTTTGCTTTCTGTTGCCCTGTTCCGCGTGTCGCCACGGATGGCCGTTAGCCATCACCCTGCCCTGTGGAGTCCGGACTTTCCTCGCCCTCGTCGGCCAAAACCGCCGAGGCCGCGACTGCCTGGCCTGCTTTGCTGGCACGGATTTTAACATCGAACGGCGCGGCCGCCCGCGCGCGGCTGCGGCAACCGGCAAGTCAGGCGGCCCGCTCGAATGGCGGAACACTCGCCGGCGCCAGCCACGCGTCTAGCGCTTGCGGCGCCCCGAGCGGAATACGGAGGCGTCGTCATAAAACGCGGGCGCTTCGTTCCCGGACCACCAGCCCGGAATGCCGAGCACCGGCAGCGGCGCGAACAGGCGGCTCGTCAACGCTTCGGTGCCGAGCAACGCCGCACTGACCGCTTCGTCGAGCCACGCGTCGCGCGCGGCGGCGTCCCACTCGAAGTACCCGGCCGGCACGTCGACGATCCATGCATGGCCCGTACAGCCCTTGAATGGCGCGATCAGTTTTTCCAGCAGCGCATGGCCGAAGCAGCGCACTTCGCAGCGACGGCCCCACGCGTCGCGCCGGCCCACCAGCAGCGTTTGCCAGTCGAAGCCGCGCAGCGCGGCGCTCAAAGCGGGATCGGCGCAGGCGAACAGCAGCGCGTTTTCGTCGAAGAGGGTCAGCATGTCGCGCACGCCGCCGCGCGTCGGACCGACGCCGAGTGCGTCGATCGCCGCCGACTGCCGCGCGTTCAACGCCGCCTTGATGCGCGGAAACGCGAACCACATCGAGCCGTTGAAGAAGTCGTGCAGATTGTGGCGCGTCGGCACGCAGCCGGTCGCGGCGATATGCGCCTCGTACGCAGCGCCCGGCGGCAGATCGTCCTGCGCGATGAACGCGAGGCGCTGGCCGCGGCCGGTGGTCTGCCGCATCTGTGCGGCATCGGCATTCATCACGGCGAGCAGGTCCGCATAGCCGGTCAGCGCGGCTTGCTGCCAGCGCCGGCCGCGCGCGGCGAATTGCGCGAACCAGGGCCTCGACCAGTCGATGGCGGCAAAGCCTGGCGGCGGCGCTTCGGGTGCCATTGCCTGCCCGGCTACAGGAGAGGCTTTCGCGGCCTTCTCATGCGCGGCTTCCTGCAAGACTTCCTGCCCGGCTTTGTGCGCAACTGCGTGCCCGGACTTCGGCGCTGATTCAGATGACACGTCGGACATAAGTTGTTCAGGCGCTGCTCTGGGCGCAGCGTCACGCCCTACTGCGGGAGCGGCTTTCAGCGCCATTTCATGCGCAACGCCAGGCACTGCGTCAGACGTCACCGCATCCACGATCCGCGGGCCAACCTCGCGCCCCGCCCCACGCTCGCGCATCTAGCCCGACCTCAAACCAGCCGCCAGCCGATCGACTCGCCGCCGCGCAGCGGCACGACCGGCGTGTCGCCGGCCGGCAACTCGGCCGGCAGCGTCCATTCCTCGCGACGCAGCGTGACCTTCTCCGTGTTGCGCGGCAAGCCGTAGAAATCCGCGCCGTAAAAGCTCGCAAAGCCTTCGAGCCTGTCGAGCGCGCCGGCCTTGTCGAAGGCTTCGGTATAGAGTTCGAGCGCGTGCAGTGCCGTGTAGCAGCCCGCGCAGCCGCACGCGTGCTCCTTCAGCCCCTTCGCATGCGGCGCGCTGTCGGTGCCGAGGAAGAAGCGCGGATTGCCCGACGTCGCCGCCTCGACGAGCGCGACGCGATGCGTCTCGCGCTTCAGCACCGGCAGGCAGTAGTAATGCGGACGAATGCCGCCCTGGAAAATCGCGTTGCGGTTGTACAGCAGGTGGTGCGCCGTGATCGTCGCGCCCAGCAGTTCCGGCGCCTCGCCGGCTTCGCGGATGTAGTCGACCGCGTCCTTCGTCGTGATGTGCTCGAACACGACCTTCAGCGCCGGAAACGCGCGGCGCAGCGGCGTCATCACACGGTCGATGAAAACCTTCTCGCGATCGAACAGGTCGATCTCCGAATCCGTCACCTCGCCGTGCACGAGCAGCGGCATGCCGGTTTCCTGCATCGCTTCGAGCGTCTTCGCGCACTTCATGAGGTCGGTGACGCCCGCGTCCGAGTTGGTCGTCGCGCCTGCCGGGTAGAGCTTCACGCCATGCACGAAGCCGCTTTCGCGCGCGCGGCGGATTTCGTCGGGCGGCGTGTTGTCGGTCAGGTACAGCGTCATCAGCGGCTCGAACTTCGCCCCGTCGGGCAGCGCGGCGACGATGCGCTCGCGGTACGCCGCGGCCATCGCCGTGGTCGTGACCGGCGGCTTCAGGTTCGGCATGATGATCGCGCGGCCGAACTGGCGCGCGGTGTCAGGCAGCACGGCCGCGAGCATCGCGCCGTCGCGCACGTGCAGGTGCCAGTCGTCCGGGCGGACGAGCGTGATGGAAGCAGGGGAAACGTTGGAAGCGGTCATGGCAAGAAGGGGGGAACGAGACTTCACGCGCACAGCCGATCGACCCGGTCAAACCGCCCTGTTGCGGCCCGAACACACGTCAATTTTGCTATTTGGCGGCTTCGCCTCGGTGATATGCTTGGGAATCGTCATTGTAACGGCTCGCCCCGTTCCCAGGCTCACCGCAACATGTGTCAACTTCTCGGAATGAACTGCGCCGCGCCCACGGACGTCACGTTCTCCTTTACCGGCTTCGCGGCGCGCGGCGGCGTCACCGATCATCACGCCGACGGCTGGGGTATCGCCTTCTTCGAAGACAAAGCCTGCCGCCTGTTCATCGACCATCAATCGTCGGCCACCTCGCCGATCGCCGAGATGGTCAAGCGCTACCCGATCAAATCGAAAAACACGATCGCGCATATCCGCAAGGCGACGCAAGGGCACATCCTGCTCGAAAACTGCCACCCGTTCATGCGCGAACTGTGGGGACGTCACTGGATCTTCGCGCATAACGGCGACCTGCAAGACTATGCGCCGCAGTTGACGGGCCTGTATCAGCCGGTCGGCACGACCGACAGCGAACTCGCGTTCTGCGCGCTGCTGCAAGGTCTGCGCAAGACTTTCCCGGGCGCGCAGCCGCCGCTCGAGGAACTGTTCGCGGCGCTCGAGACGCTCACGCGCGACGTCACGCAGTACGGCGTGTTCAACTTCCTGATGTCGAACGGCCAGGCGTTGTTCGCGCATTGCTCGACGCATCTGCACTACATCGTGCGGCGCTGGCCGTTTTCGACCGCGCATCTGGTCGACGCCGACGTCTCGATCGACTTCGCCAAGTACACGACGCCGGAAGACCGCGTCGCGGTGATCGCGACCAAGCCGCTCACCGACAACGAAGTGTGGACCGCGTTCGAGCCGGGCGATCTGCTGATGTTCCAGCATGGCGAGGTGATCGGCCGCGCCAACATTCCGGTGCCGGCCTCGGTGCGCGAAAAGCTGCGCAATCCCGCGCTCGACGCCTCGGCTTCGGCAACCACGCTCGCGGCATCGAACAACGTGCGCACGGCTGTCGCGCCGGCGGAAAGCGACACCGATCTCGAAGCCGCCGACGATGCGGCGGCGTTCGAATCGTAAGCCGCTGCCGCCAACCAAACCGCCAAAGCGAACCAGCGCCGGTCTGGCAGCAAGCAGCCGCAACAAAAAAGCCGCTCCCTGGAGCGGCTTTTTTGCGTTGCGACCCGGCGCCTGCGGACCACCCCACTCGACCCGCGAGCGAACCCGCGATCTCAGTGCAGAATCTTCGCGAGAAAGTCCTTGGCCCGATCCGACTTCGGGTTCGCGAAGAAGTCTTCCTTGCGGTCGTCTTCGACGATCAAGCCCTTGTCCATGAAGATCACGCGATGCGCGACCTTCTTCGCGAAGCCCATTTCGTGCGTCACGCACATCATGGTCATGCCTTCCTGCGCGAGTTCGACCATCACGTCGAGCACTTCGTTGATCATCTCCGGATCGAGCGCCGAGGTCGGTTCGTCGAACAGCATCGCGATCGGGTCCATGGAAAGCGCGCGCGCAATCGCCACCCGCTGCTGCTGACCGCCCGACAGTTGCCCCGGATACTTGTCCGCATGCGCGCGCAGGCCCACGCGTTCGAGCAGCTTGAGGCCCTTCGCGGTCGCTTCGTCGTTCGAGCGGCCGAGCACCTTGATCTGCGCGAGCGTGAGGTTCTGCACGATCGACAGATGCGGGAACAGCTCGAAATGCTGGAACACCATGCCGACCTTCGAGCGCAGCTTCGACAGATTGGTCTTCTTATCGGTCAGCGACTGGCCGTTGATGACGATCTCGCCCTTCTGGAACGGTTCGAGCCCGTTGACGGTCTTGATCAGCGTGGACTTGCCCGAACCGGACGGTCCGCACACCACGACCACTTCACCCTTGTTGACTTCCGTCGTGCAGTCGGTCAACACCTGGAACTGGCCGTACCACTTCGAAACATTCTTGATAGAGATCATCTTGCGACCTTTTTCTGAAGACCTTTGACAAGGCTCGACGCGATCACGCAGATCACGAAATAAACCGCGCCCGCGAACAGTACCATCTCGACATTTGTGCCGTCACGATCGCCGATATTCGTGGCGGTACGGAAGAAGTCGGCGAGGCTGATCACGTAGACGAGCGACGTATCCTGAAACAGCACGATGCCCTGCGTGAGCAGCAGCGGCACCATCGCGCGAAACGCCTGCGGCAGCACGACGAGGCGCATCGCCTGCCCGTAGGTCATGCCGAGCGCGAACGACGCGTTGACCTGGCCGCGCGGCACCGCCTGAATGCCGGCGCGGATGATCTCCGAGTAGTACGCGGCCTCGAACAGCGAGAACGCGACCATTGCCGAGGCGAGCCGGATGTCGATGTCGGCCGACAGCCCGAGCACGCTTTGCAGCACCTGCGGCACGATCAGGAAGAACCACAGCAGGACCATCACGAGCGGGATCGAACGGAAGATCGTCACGTAGAGCTTTGCGAACCATTCGAGCGGCTTGAACGACGACAGCCGGAACATCGCGAGAATGGTGCCCCAGACGATGCCGAACACGATCGCGATCAGCGTGATCTCGAGCGTGACGATGGCGCCGGTCCATAGCGTAGGCAGTGCGCCCGGAATACCGCTCCAGTCGAAATGATGCATCACTTGCCTCCGATATAGCCGGGCAGCCGGGTTTTCGCTTCGACCCAGCGCATCAGTTGCATCACGATCAGGTTGATCAGCATGTACGCGACCGTGACCGCGATGAACGACTCATACGTTTGCGAGGTGTAGTCGACGAGCTGACGCGCCTGGGCGGACAGATCGAGCAGGCCGATCGTCGAGGCGACCGCGGAGTTCTTGAAGATGTTCAGAAACTCCGAGGTGAGCGGCGGCACGATGATGCGATACGCGACCGGCAGCAGCACGTAGCGATACGTTTGCCATTGCGTGAAGCCCACCGCGAGACCGGCCGCGCGCTGGCCGCGCGGCAGCGCGTTGATGCCCGAGCGCACCTGCTCGCACACGCGCGCGGCAGTGAAGAGCCCGAGGCACAGAATGGAAGACGAAAAGAACTGCGCGGCCGGCGGCAGTTGCTTGAACCAGTTGCCGAGCGACGCGGGCAGCAACTCCGGTATCACGAGATACCAGATGAAAAACTGCACGATCAGCGGAATGTTGCGGAAAATCGCGACATACACGGTGCCGATGCCCGACGCCCATTTGTTCGGCACCGTGCGCAGCACACCGAACAACGACCCGACGAGCAGCGCGATGACCCATGCCGACAGCGACACGGTAACCGTCACCCACAGCCCCGACAGCAGCCAGCCCAGGTAGGTGGTCGGCTCGCCCGTGGAGACGGGACTCAGCAGAATGCCCCAGTTCCAGTGATATGACATGACCAAGACTCCGGCAAAAAGAAACGGAAGAAGCTCGTGGCCCCTTCCGTTCCGTTCAGCGTTTCGAAAGTGTCGAAAAGCAGCTAAGGTTTAATCGATTGCCTTGTCGTTCGGGTTCTTGAACAGCGCCTTCATGTCGTCGCTCATCGGGAAGTTCAGGTTCAGGCCCTTCGGCGGAATCGGCGATTCGAACCAGCGCTTGTAGATCTGTTCGCCTTCGCTCGAGGTCTGTACCTTCGCAATGGCGTCGTCGGCGACCTTCTTGAAGTCGGCGTCGTTCTTGCGCAGCATGCAGCCATACGCTTCACGCGATTGCGGCGTGCCGACGATCACGAAATCGCCAGGGTTGCTCGACTTCGCGCGCTCGCCGGCGAGCAGCGCGTCGTCCATCATGAACGCGGCGGCGCGGCCCGTGGAGAGCGTCAGGAACGACTCGCCGTGGTCCTTCGCGCTGATGATGTTCATGCCCATGTTCTTGTCCTGGTTCATCTTGCGCAGCATGCGCTCGGACGTGGTGCCGGCGGTCGTCACGACCGTCTTGCCCTTCAGGTCGGCGAAGTCTTTAATGCCGGAGTCTTTCTTCGTCATCAGGCGCGTGCCGATCACGAAGATCGTGTTCGTGAAGGCGGCTTGCTGCTGACGTTCGAGGTTATTCGTAGTGGAGCCGCATTCGATGTCGACCGTACCGTTCTGCACGAGCGGGATGCGGTTTTGCGACGTGATCGGCACGAGCTTCACCTTCAGGTTCGGCATGTTCAGCTTCTGCTTGACGGCCTCGACCACTTTCAGCGCGTAATCCTGCGAATAGCCGATCACGTTCTGCTTGTCGTCGTAATAGGAGAACGGAATCGACGATTCGCGATGGCCCAGCGAAATGACGCCCGTGTCCTTGATCTTCTTCAGCGTGCCCGAATCTTGCGCCTGCGCGCCGACCGTGAACAGTCCGAGAGTCGCGAGCAGCAACGCAGCTTTTTTAACTTTCATCTTGAGTCTCCTTGGCAAGAACCGCAGCCAGTTTAGCAAAGTAATTTTTCTGAAAGTATTGCTATAAACCATGCTGTTGCGCGCACGCCGCGACGCTTGCGCGACGGCGGCGCAACCTGCTTTCTATGGATAGGAAAAGACGGGCGGCATCGATACGATGCCGCCCGCCGGTCAAACACGCAGTCTTGTGAACCGCGTTTCAGACACCCATGCGCGACGCCCGCGCCACCCGGCCCGAGGCCGGGCCGCACGAGCGCCACTCGAAGCGCTCGATCAGGGGTACAGGCCGCGCATTTCGCGCGCCTGCAGAATCCGCTTACAGGCGACGATAAACGCCGCGGTCCGCACCGAGACCTTCTGCTCGCTCGCCACCTGCCACACCGCGGCAAATGCCTCGCGCATCACGCGTTCGAGACGCTCGTTGATCTCGCCCTCGGTCCAGAAGAAGCTCGAGAAATCCTGCACCCATTCGAAGTACGAAACGGTCACGCCGCCTGCGTTCGCGACCACGTCCGGAATCACGAGGATGCCGCGATCGTGCAGGATGTCGTCGGCCGCCGTCGTGGTCGGGCCGTTCGCGCCTTCGACGATGATGCGCGTCTTGATCTTGCCGGCGTTCTTTTCGGTGATCTGATTTTCCAGCGCCGCCGGAATCAGGATGTCCGATTCGACGGTCCAGAACGCTTCGTTCGCGATCGCGTCCGCTTCGGCGAAACCGCCCACGCCCCCCGTCTTCGCGACGTGATCGAGCAGCGCGACCGCGTCGATGCCGGTGGACTTGTACAGCGAGCCGGTGTGGTCCTGCACCGCGACGACCTTCGCGCCCGCTTCCTGGAACAGACGCGCGGCGATCCCGCCGACGTTGCCGAAGCCCTGCACCGCGATGCGCGCGCCCTCGACGTCGAAGCCGATGCGGCGAGCCGCTTCGCAGCCGACCACGAACACGCCGCGGCCGGTCGCCTCGCGGCGGCCGAGCGAGCCGCCGAGCGTGATCGGCTTGCCGGTCACGACGCCGGTGGCCGTTTGGCCCTGGTTCATCGAATACGTGTCCATCATCCACGCCATGATCTGCTCGTTCGTATTCACGTCCGGCGCGGGGATGTCGGTATTCGGTCCGATGATGATGCCGATCTCGCTCGTGTAGCGGCGCGTCACGCGTTCGAGTTCGCCGCGCGACAGCGTGCGCGGATCGACGCGGATACCGCCCTTCGCGCCGCCGTACGGCACGTTCACCGCCGCGTTCTTGACCGACATCCACGCGGACAGCGCCATCACTTCGGAGAGCGTCACGTCCTGGTGATAACGCACGCCGCCCTTGCCCGGACCGCGCGACACGTTGTGCTGCACGCGATAGCCTTCGAAGTGCGCGACGGTGCCGTTATCGAGTTCGATGGGCACGTCGACGATCAGGATGCGCTTCGGGCGCTTCAGGGTTTCGAGCCAGCGGGACAGCGGGCCGAGGTAGGGCGCGACGCGGTCGACCTGGCGCAGGTAGTTGCCCCAGGGGCCGAGGTCTTCGCTATTGAGGTAGGACGGAACGGCTTGCGCCGTGACTGCGGATTGTGCGGCTTGTTGCTGGGATGACATGAACGCTCCGGGCGTTGATCGAATACCGGCATTGTGAAAAAACGCCGCATCGAAATCCAATGCCGTTTCCTCATCCCATTATGTTTTTTTTGCATAACGTTCGGAAAGCCGCATATTCACGTCGTCGGCAAGCCAATCGGCGAGCCGGTGCGACGCGCTTTCAGGCTGCGCCCTGCTTCAGTTCTTCCGTCACGACATCCCATAGCTGCCGCACGAGAATCTGCCGTGCATCGTCGCTTTTTGCCGCGAGCTTGTCGCGATACAGGCGAATCTCCATGCTCAGCGTGAGCTGCCCTTCGGGCGTGCCGCGCGTCGCGCGATCGAGACGGATCAGCTTGCCCTCGGCGACCGCGTCTTCCACCGCGCTATGCGGCAGGAAGGCGATGCCGTGAGCGGCGAGCGCCATCGCCTTGAGCCCCTCGGCCATATCGGTTTCGTAGAGTCGGTCCAGATGGAGGCGCTCGGGCGCGTTCGCGAGAATCACCTCGGTCATGCGTCCGAGATACGCATTGGGCGTATACGACAGATACGGCGTGGGCGCCTCGGCCGTGCCCGGCAGCGTATGTCGCGGGCGGCCCGCGCGGCCCGGCGCCGAGAACGGGCTGATCGGCTCGTGGCCGAGCGTCAACATGTCGTAGCGGCCCGGATCGAGCGCGACCGGATGGCTCGGGTGGTGGTAGCCCATCATCAGATCGCAGCCGCCCTCGACGAGCGAAAGCGCCGCGTCGTGCACGTTGAGCGCACGCAGCCGCGTGTGGATCGGGCCCATCTGCGCCTCGATGCGCTGCAGCCAGCGCGGGAAGTACGTGAGCGAAAGCGTGTGCGGCACCGCGAATTCGATCGTCGCCTGCGGCGTCGCCGTGTGGCCGCGCAACAGCGCGCGCGCTTCGTGGAACTGCGAGAGCATCGCGAGCGCCTGCTCGTTGAACACCTGGCCGGCCGCCGTAAGCCGCGTCGGATAAACCGAGCGGTCGATCAGCTCCGTGCCGAGCCACGCTTCGAGCGCCTGGATGCGGCGCGAGAAAGCCGGCTGCGTGACGTGGCGCAATTCGGCCGAGCGGCTGAAGCTACGCGTTTCCGCGAGCGAAATGAAATCTTCGAGCCATTTCAGTTCCATGCGATTGCGCCGCCGGCGTAAGAGAAGAAGTCTGCATTCTAGCGGCGCGCCACATGCGCGAGGCACGGTGCCGCAACGCAAACCGCCGGCCCTGCGATGGGCCGGCGCATGCAGTTCGCCCGCGCCTGCCGCATCGAGGGCTCGCGCCGAAGCTCGGTGGCCCGCCCGGCACGGCCAGGCCGCGAAGCTCGGGCACCGCGCCTCACAGTGGTAAAATGCGCGGTTCCCGCCGTTTCCGATCCGCTCGCTGAGCGCTTAGCTCCTCATCATGTCCGACACCCGCCCCGACACCCTGTTCGCGCTGAACGCGCTCTCCCCTCTTGACGGCCGCTACGCGTCGAAAACCGAAGCCCTGCGCGACTGGCTCTCGGAAGCCGCCTTCATGCGCAATCGCGTGACGGTCGAAATCCACTGGCTGATCGCGCTGTCGCGCGCCGGCTTCGCCGAAGTGCCGCGCTTCTCCGACGCGTCCGAGCAGTTCCTGCTGCAACTGGCCGAGCGCTTCACCGCGCACGACGCCGCGCGCATCAAGGAAATCGAGCGCGTCACGAACCACGACGTGAAGGCCGTCGAGTACTGGCTCAAGGAATCGGTCAAGGGTCAGGAAGAACTGGAGCGCGCGAGCGAGTTCATCCACTTCGCCTGCACGTCGGAAGATATCAACAACACCTCGCACGGCCTGATGCTCGCCGGCGCGCGCGAACACGTGATCCTGCCGGCGCTGCGCTCGGTGCACGAGCGCCTCATCGCGCTCGCGCATGCGCACGCCGCCCAGCCGATGCTCTCGCGCACGCACGGCCAGCCGGCCAGCCCGACCACGCTCGGCAAGGAAATCGCCAACGTCGCGGCGCGTCTCGCACGCGCGATCGAGCGCATCGCGAAAGTCGAACTGCTCGGCAAGATGAACGGCGCGGTCGGCAACTTCAACGCGCACCTGTCCGCGTATCCGGAATTCGACTGGGAAGCGTTCTCGAAGGACGTCGTCGAAAACCGCCTGAAGCTCACGTTCAACCCGTACACGATCCAGATCGAGCCGCACGACTACATGGCCGAACTGTTCGACGCGATCTCGCGCGCCAACACGATCCTGCTCGACCTCGACCGCGACGTGTGGGGCTACATCTCGGTCGGCTACTTCAAGCAGCGCACGAAAGCCGGCGAAATCGGCTCGTCGACGATGCCGCACAAGGTCAATCCGATCGACTTCGAAAACTCCGAAGGCAACCTCGGCCTCGCCAACGCAACGCTGCGCCATCTCGCCGACAAGCTGCCGGTGTCGCGCTGGCAGCGCGACCTGACCGACTCGACGGTGCTGCGCAACATCGGCGTCGCGTTCGGCTATTCGCTGCTCGCCTACGACTCGCTGATCCGCGGCCTCGACAAGCTCGAAGTGAACGCGCAGCGTCTGAACGAAGACCTCGACAACTGCTGGGAAGTGCTGGCCGAGCCGGTGCAGACCGTGATGCGCCGCTACGGCATCGAGAATCCGTACGAACAGCTGAAGGAACTCACGCGCGGCAAGGGCATTACGCGCGAAGCGCTGCAGGCGTTCGTCAGCGGCCTCGCGATTCCGCAGGACGCGAAGGACCGTCTGCTCTCGATGACGCCGGGCTCGTACATCGGCAAGGCCGTCGAACTGGCGAAGCGGATCGGCTGATTCTGGTCTGCTTGCTTATGCAGGTCGTGCCTCGCGGCGGTGTCGCGGCGAGGAGTAAAAAAAGCCGCTCGGATGAGCGGCTTTTTTTCGTCCGGCGCTTGGTAGCCAGCGCTCGGTAGCCGGCATATGGGCGTCCGGTATTTCAGCGTCCGGCATGCAGCGCCGGAACACACCCCAAAGTCAACGGCTCAGCGCTCGTCGACCTGCCTGAGCACTTCGTCGACGATCTGCTCCGGCGTCAGATCGATGCTGACCGTGATCGCTTCATCGGCACCGGGTTCTTCGAGCGTATCGAGCTGGCTTTGCAGCAGCGACGGATCGAAGAAGTGCCCGGTGCGATGCCCCAGACGCTCCGCGAGCACCTCGCGCGAGCCCTTGAGGTAGACGAAGCAGACGTCCTTGTCGCCGGCGCGCAGCACGTCGCGATACGAGCGCTTCAGCGACGAGCACGTGAACACCGCCGTCTCGCCCGCCTGCTGCTTTTCCTCGATCGCGGCGCGAATCGTCTTCAGCCACGGCCAGCGGTCTTCGTCGGTGAGCGGGGTGCCGTGGTGCATCTTCTCCTTGTTGGCGGCGCTGTGAAACGCATCGCCGTCGGTGAACGTGCAATGCAGACGCTCCGCGAGCATTTCGCCGATCTTCGACTTGCCGGCGCCCGACACGCCCATTGCGATCAGAATCATTTGAAGCTCCTTACAGGACCGCCGCCAGCGCGAAGGTCAGGCCCAGCCCCATCACCGAGATGATGGTTTCGAGGAGCGACCATGTCTTGAAGGTCTGCCCCACCGTCATGCCGAAATATTCCTTGATCAGCCAGAAGCCGCCATCGTTCACGTGCGAGAAGATCAGCGAGCCCGAGCCGGTCGCGAGCACCATCAGCTCCGGCTTCACCTGCACGCCGCCGGCCAACGCGATCGGCGCGACGATGCCGCAAGCGGTCGTCATCGCGACGGTGGCCGAACCGGTCGCGAGACGGATCATCGCCGCGACGAGCCAGCCGAACATCAGCGGCGACAGATGAATCGCGGTCGCCACATTGGTGATTTCCTTCGAAATGCCGCTATCCATCAGCACGCGGCCAAAACCGCCGCCCGCACCGACGATCAGCGTAATGCCCGCGATCGGCGCGAGACACTCGCCGCAGAACTTCTGAATCTGGTCGCGCGTAAAGCCGCGGCTCGCGCCGAAGGTCCAGAAGCTGACCAGCACGGCCGTCAGCAGCGCAACGTCGGTGTTGCCGAAGAAGCGCAGCAGATCGTTCGGCAGCGTCTTCGGCTCGAAGACGAGATCGGCCCAGCTGCCGACCAGCATCAGCACCACCGGCAACAGGATCGTGACGAGCGTGATGCCGAAGCCCGGCAATTCGCGCTTCGGTGCGTCGGCGTTAGCGTTCGCGCCGTTGCCGCCATTCGCGGCGCTGCCGAGGAACTGCGCGGCCAGCGCGTTTTCCTTCGGCAACTGGATATGGCGGCTCACCAGCAGCGCGAACAGCGGACCGGCGACGATCGCGCACGGAATGCCGACAATCAGACCGTAGGCGATCGTCTTGCCGATGTCGGCGTGATAGGCCTGCACGGCGAGTAGCGCGGCCGGGTGCGGCGGAATCAGGCCGTGCACGACGGACAGGCCCGCGACCATCGGCAGGCCGACCAGCAGCAGCGATTTATTGGTGCGCCGCGCGACGTTGAAGGCGATCGGAATCAGCAGCACGAAGCCGACCTCGAAGAACACCGGCAAGCCGACGATGATCGCGACGACCATCATCGCCCAGTGAATGTGCTTCTCGCCGAACCAGTTGATCAGCGTGGTCGCGATGCGCTCGGCGCCGCCCGATTCGGCCATCATCTTGCCGAGCATCGTGCCGAGGCCGACCACGATGGCGATGTGCCCGAGCGTATTGCCGTTACCGGTTTCGAATGACTTGACGATGGTCTGCATCGGCATGCCGGACACGAGGCCGAGCAGCAGCGAGACGATGATCAGGACAAGAAACGGATAGACCTTGAAGCGCGTGATCATCAAGATCAGCAAGGCGATGGCGATCACCGCGTAGACCAGCAGCATGCTGCCGTGGACAGCTTCCATGAAGCTTCTCCTTTCGTTATTGATTCTGAGTGCGGAACACGGCCAGCACGTCGTCTCACGGCAACCTGCGCGATGCCTGAAAACCCGGCTGGCCGCGCGGACGCTGAATTTTACTGTTTGTTTCCCGAGCGCGCGCGTAAATCCGGGCCGCCCGTCATGTAAAAAAAGAGCCTCGGCGCGACAGCCTGGTGCGGCTGTATCGACAAGACTCCTGGTATCGGGCCCGCTTCAGGCAGCCACTCCGGCAGCCGATGCGTTGTCGCCGGGCTTAGCGCGCCGGCGCGGCCAACTGGCTCGCGGCACGCGCGAGACGCGTGACCTCGTCCCAGTTCTGCGCGGCGAGCGCGGCCTTCGGCGTGAGCCACGAACCGCCGACGCAAACCACGTTCGGCAGCGACAGGAAATGCGGCGCAGTCTCGGGCGTAATGCCGCCGGTCGGGCAGAACTTCAGCGTCGGGAACGGGCCGTGGAATGCCTGCAGCATCGGCACGCCGCCCGCCTGCTGCGCGGGGAAGAACTTGACGATCTCGTAGCCGAGCTCCAGCGCGGCAATGATGTCCGACGGCGTCATGACGCCCGGCAGCAGCGGCAGGCCGGCATCCTGCGCGGCCTGGTGCATGTCCTTCGTCAGACCCGGCGACACGCCGAACTGCGCGCCCGCCTTCTTCGCCTGCGCGCAATGCTCGGGCTTCGTGATCGTGCCGACGCCGACCACGATGTCCTCGGCCAGCTGGCTCGCGCGCTCGATCGCTTCGAGCCCTGCTGCGGTGCGCAACGTGATTTCGAGCACCTTCACGCCGCCCGCATGCAATGCGCGCGACACGTGTTCGCCCTGCTCGACCGAGTCGAACGCGAGCACCGGAATCACCGGGCCGAGGCGCACGATATCGCTTACTGTTTTCGCCGTCATTGTCAGACTCCTTGTTTCTGTCGCGCCGCGCTGGCTTACGCGGCGTTCGTGTGTTTGTCGTGGTGCCGATGACTGTGCTGGTGGCCGTGCGCGTGGTCCGGGTGAGCGCCGGGCTCGCCGACCATCGCGCCGAACACCGATGCGCCCTGCTCCGCCGGCGCCGCCGCCGAGCGGAACACGCCGAACAGCTCGCGGCCGAAGCCGACCTCGTTGTCCGCCTGATGCTTCGGCTCAGCGCACTCGCGCGCGGCCCATTCGGCCGCGTCGATCTCGATGTCGAGCACGCCGGCTTCGGCGTCGATCACCAGCATATCGCCCGTGCGAACCTTGCCGATCGGGCCTTGCAGCAACGCTTCCGGCGACAGGTGGATCACCGCCGGTACCTTGCCCGACGCACCCGACATGCGGCCGTCGGTCACCAGCGCGACATGGAAACCCTGATCCTGCAACACACCGAGCAGCGGCGTCAAACGGTGCAGTTCCGGCATGCCGTTTGCCCGCGCGCCCTGGAAGCGCACCACGGCGATGAAATCGCGCTTCAACTCGCCGTTGTCGAAAGCCGCCTGCACTGCTTCCTGCGAATCGAACACGATCGCCGGCGCCTTCACCTTGCGATGCTGCGCCGCGACCGCCGAAATCTTGATGACGCCGCGGCCCAGCTCGCCCTGCATCAGACGCAGGCCGCCGTCCGCCTGGAACGGTTCCGCGATGCCGCGCAGCACGGCCGTATCGGCGCTCGCCTCGGCGCCCGCGACCCACTGCAGCTTGCCGTCGATCAGCTTCGGCTCCTCGGTGTAGCGCTTGAGCCCCTTGCCCACCACGGTGTTGACGTCTTCATGCAGCAGACCGCCTTCGAGCAGATTGCGCACGAGGAACGCGACGCCGCCGGCCGCGTGGAAGTGGTTCACGTCGGCCTTGCCGTTCGGATAGATTTTCGCGAGCAGCGGCACCGCTTGCGAGAGCGCGTCGAAGTCGTCCCAGTCGATCACGATGCCGGCCGCGCGCGCAATCGCGACGAGGTGCAGCGTGTGATTGGTCGAGCCGCCCGTCGCCAGCAGCGCGACGATGCCGTTGACGATCGCCTTCTCGTCGACCACGTGGCCGATCGGCATGTAGTGGCCGCGCTCGACCGTCAGATCGAGCACGCGGCGCGCGGCCTGCGCGGTCAGCGCGTCGCGCAGCGGCGTGTGCGGATGCACGAAGGCCGAGCCCGGCAGATGCAGGCCCATTACTTCCATCAGCATCTGGTTGCTGTTCGCGGTGCCGTAGAACGTGCAGGTGCCGTGGCTGTGATACGCGGCCGCTTCGGCTTCGAGCAACGCCTCGCGGCCGCACTGGCCGGTCGCATACAGCTGGCGCGTCTTCGCTTTGTCGTCGTTGGAGAGGCCGCTCGCCATCGGGCCGGCCGGCACGAAGATCGTCGGCAGATGGCCGAATTGCAGCGCGCCGATCAGAAGGCCCGGCACGATCTTGTCGCAGATGCCGAGGCACAGCGCCGCGTCGAACATGTTGTGCGTGAGCGCGACGGCCGTGCTCATCGCGATCACTTCGCGCGAAAAGAGCGACAGCTCCATGCCCGCGTTGCCTTGGGTGATGCCGTCGCACATCGCCGGCACGCCGCCCGCGAATTGCGCGACACCGCCGTTTTCGCGCGCGGCCTGCTTGATGATGTCCGGGTAGTTTTTGTACGGCGCGTGGGCCGACAGCATCTCGTTGTACGACGAAACGATGCCGAGGTTCGGCTCACGGATCTGCTTGATGACGAGCTTGTCGTTGCCTTCGAGCCCCGCGAAACCGTGCGCGAGGTTCGCGCACGAGAGCGCGCCGCGCGCCGGGAACTTGCCCTGCGCATGATGGATGCGGGCCAGATACGCCTCGCGGGTGGGCTTGCTGCGCTCGATCACGCGCTGCGTGACCTTCAACAATTGCGAATGCAGGGAAACCATCTGAGCTCCTTCGTCGCTGGCGGCGGGCGGTATCGCGGGGTAGGGGTCGACAAGTCGTGTGTGCTGCTCTCGAACGACGCCATCTTAGTAGAAAAACTACACGATCGCAACGGAGAGCGCTGTTGCATCGCCACATCGCAAAACACGCCGCATCGCCCTACCGGCGGTCTATCGGTGCTTTTCGACCCAAACCCAGGGAATACACTTAGAGGCGATATGTAGTTTTTGTACCTTCCTTTTGTGCGCCATCGGCCAATCGGCTATAGTCCACGGATTCTTCAGCATAGTGCGAGTTGTCCGATGATGCTGTCTCAGGTGGAAGAGATGCGCGACCAGTTGCGCCCGTCCGAGCGCAAGCTGGCCGATTACGTGATCGAGGCGCCGCGCGAGGTGCTCGATCTGTCGATGACCGAAGTAGCCGCACGCGCGGGCGTGAGCCAGCCGACCATCGCGCGGTTCTGTCATGCGCTCGGCTTTTCGGGGTTTCGCGAATTCAAGATCCGGCTCGCGCAGGGCATCGCGGCCGAAGTACCGGCCGTCTATCGCGACGTGCGGCCCGACGAACCGACGCCGGGCGTCGCCGCGAAGGTGCTCGACCGGACCATCGGCGCGCTGATCCAGGTGCGCAACAACCTCTCGTCGGACAGCGTCGCGGCGGCGATCGACCTGCTCGCGCGCGCGCACCGCATCGAGTTCTACGGCGCGGGCGGCTCGGGCATCGCCGCGCTCGACGTGCAGCACAAGTTCTTCCGGCTCGGCATGCCGAGCGTCGCGTATTCGGACCCGCATACGTTTCTGATGTCCTCGGCGCTGCTGGGCGAGGGCGACGTCGTGGTCGCGATCTCGAACACGGGCCGCACGCGCGACATCATCGACGCCGCGAAGGCCGCGCTCAACGCGGGCGCGAAGGTGATCGCGATCACGCACGGCAACTCGCCGCTCGCGCGGCTCGCGACGGTGGGCCTGTTTGCGAACGTCGACGAAGACACCGACATCTTTTCGCCGATGACCTCGCGCGTGTCGCATCTCGCGATCGGCGACATTCTCGCGGTCGGCGTCGCGTTGAGCCGTGGGCCGGAACTCGTGGAAAAGCTCGCGCAGACGAAAGAGGTAATTCATCGGCGGCGGGTGGATTCGCAGGGGTGATGCGCGGCGGCAAAGTGCTCGGCCGCCAATAAAACGAAGGGCGGTGTGCCGTTCAACCGGCACACCGCCCTTTTGTCTTTTCCCGCTTTTTCTCGCGCTTTTCCTGCTGTTTTCCCTGCCGCTTTCCCGCGCGACGGCCGAGGCGCCGTCGACCGCTCAGAACGGCTTGATCACCACCAGCGCAACCGCCGCGAGCATGCCGAGCACCGGCAGTTCGTTGAACATCCGATACCACTTGTCCGAGCGGCGGTTCTCGCCGCGCTCGAACCGGCGCAGCAGCACGCCGCAATACGCGTGGTAGACGACGAGCAGCACGACCACGCCGACCTTCGCGTGAATCCAGCCCTGCCCGCTGCCGATGCCGATCACGAGCCACAACCACAGCCCGCACGCGAGCGCCGGCACCGCGATGAAGGTCATGAAGCGGAACAGCTTGCGCGCCATCAACAGAAGACGCGCCGTTGCCGCGGGTTCGGTTTCCATCGCCAGATTGACGAAGATGCGCGGCAGATAGAACAGGCCGGCAAACCAGGAAGCAATCAATACGATGTGAAACGTCTTTACCCAGAGCATCGGCGGGTCCTTATAGTCCTTGTGGTCGGTCGTAGGGTCGTTAGTGTCGTTAGGGGCGTTGTTCGCGGTGCGTCGATTCGTGCGGGCTTCGGTCTTACTGACGGCCCTCGCCGTGACCGAGCACCACGTACTTCAGCGAGGTCAGCCCGTCGAGCCCGACCGGGCCGCGCGCATGCAGCTTGTCGTTCGAAATGCCGATCTCGGCGCCGAGGCCGAACTCGAAGCCGTCCGCGAAACGCGTCGATGCGTTGACCATCACGCTCGCCGAATCGACTTCGCGCAGGAAGCGCATCGCGCGGTCGTGGTCTTCGGTGACGATCGCGTCGGTGTGCTGCGAGCTGTAGGTGTTGATGTGCTCGATCGCCGCGTCGAGGTTGTCGACGATCTTGATCGCGAGCACCGGCGCGAGGTATTCGGTGTGCCAGTCTTCCTCGGTCGCCTCGACGAGCGGACCGACGCCCGCATCGGCCAGCACCGCGCGCGCCGCCGCGTCGACGCGCAGTTCCACGTCCTTGTCGCGATACAACTGCCCAAGCGGCGGCAGCACTTCGGCGGCGATGCCGCGCGCGACCAGCAGCGTTTCCATCGTGTTGCAGGTGCCGTAGCGGTGCGTCTTCGCGTTATCGCAGACGTTGAGCGCCTTGGCGAGATCGGCGCGGTCGTCGACGTAGACGTGGCAGATGCCGTCGAGGTGCTTGATCATCGGCACGCGCGCTTCGTTGATGAGCCGCTCGATCAGGCTCTTGCCGCCACGCGGCACGATCACGTCGACATAGCCGGTCATCGTGATGAGCTTGCCGACCGCCGCGCGGTCCGAGGTCGCGACCACCTGCACCGCGTCCTGCGGCAAGCCGGCTGCTTGGAGCCCCTCGCCGATCAGCTTCGCGAGCGCGGTATTGCATTCGAGCGCTTCCGAGCCGCCGCGCAAAATCGTCGCGTTGCCGGACTTCAGGCATAGCGCCGCCGCATCGATCGTCACGTTCGGGCGCGATTCGTAGATGATGCCGATCACGCCGAGCGGCACGCGCATCTGGCCGACCTGGATGCCGCTCGGCCGGTACTTGAGATTGCTGATCTCGCCGATCGGGTCGGCCAGCGCCGCGACCTGGCGCAGACCCTCGACCATCGTCTTCAGCGCCTTGTCCGACAGCGTCAGACGGTCGATGAACGCCGCATCGTGCCCCTTGTCGCGCGCCCGTTCGAGGTCGCGCGCATTCGCCTGTTTGAGCAGCGCGGCATCGCGTTCGATGGCCTCGGCGATGGCCGCGAGCGCGGCGTTCTTCGCGGCGGTCGAAGCTCGCGCCATCGCGCGTGATGCCTGGCGCGCGCGCTGGCCGAGGTCGGTCATGTACTGGTCGATATCCATGGTCATTCTCGTGATGCCTCGCACGTCGAGGTGCGGTGGTCGGACAGAATTAGCGAAAGATCAAACGATTGTAAGTCGGGCACCGGGGCTTTGCTTGCACGCGGACGGCCGGTGCGCTGCGATGCCGCGGGTTTGTCGTCGCGTTGCATTGCCGTTGCTATGGCGTCGGGTGTAGCGGACGAAGCGCGACGATCCGTATGCAAAAGTATGCGAAAAGCGGCTGGCGGCTACCATGCGCTTGTCGGCGTCTGCACGGCGTCGACCCCATGCGCAACCACCGCATCCCGGCCGAGGCTCGCGCGCCTCAGCCGCGTCAGACTGGCCGCCGTGCCGACGCCGCCGGCGTGCGAGGCCGTGGCGGCGGCACGGGCGCCGCCGCTGAC
>NZ_VWWM01000070.1:0-36517 GCF_011752945.1 Paraburkholderia sp. Cy-641 | reverse complement strand
ACACGGGCGCGGGCGAAGTCGTGCGCAAGACACGCGCGTCGGCGGCCGCGGCGAGCGCAGCCAGTGCCAACGGCGAAGCGGCCGGCGCCGGCGCGCTCGCGAGCGAAGTCGCGGTGCCGGTGCAGATCGGCGGTCTCGCGCCCGAAGTCACGCGCCCCGCGTATTGGGACAAGGCATGCGCGGACCTCGTCAAGCGCGATCGCATTCTCAAGAAGCTGATTCCGAAGTTCGGCCCCGTGCATCTGTTGAGCCGCGGCGATCCGTTCGTCACGCTCGCGCGCTCGGTGGTCGGCCAGCAGATTTCGGTTGCGGCCGCGCAGGCCGTGTGGGCGAGAGTCGAAGCCGCGTGTCCGAAGCTCGTGCCGCAGCAGTTCCTCAAGCTCGGTCCCGAAAAGCTGACCGCGTGCGGTCTGTCCAAGCGCAAGGCCGAGTACGTGCTCGATCTCGCGCAGCATTTCGTGTCGGGCGCGTTGCACGTCGGCAAATGGACCTCGATGGACGACGAAGCGGTGATCGCCGAACTCACGCAGATTCGCGGCATCGGCCGCTGGACCGCGGAGATGTTCCTGATCTTCAACCTGTCGCGTCCCGACGTGCTGCCGCTCGACGACCTCGGCCTGATCCGCGCGATCAGCGTCAACTATTTCAGCGGCGAACCGGTCACGCGCAGCGAGGCGCGCGAGGTTGCCGCGAACTGGGAGCCGTGGCGCACTGTCGCGACCTGGTATATGTGGCGTAGTCTCGATCCGTTGCCGGTCGACTACTGAGAGAACAGGAAACGAGGCCGCGTTTCAAAGACTATCGCGCAGGCGATATCGATAGTTGCGAAAAGGCTTTGACATCGGCGCGCGCGGTTAGAATACGCGCTGCCCGGCAAGTCCAAGGATTACAACCAATGAAGACCACGTTTCTGGATTTCGAACAGCCGATCGCTGAACTCGAAGCGAAGATCGAAGAATTGCGCTTCGTGCAGGACGACTCGGCCGTCGATATTTCGGAAGAGATCGAGCGGCTGTCCAAGAAGAGCCAGCAGCTCACCAAAGATCTGTACGCGAACCTCACACCGTGGCAGGTTTCGCAAATCGCCCGTCATCCGCAGCGCCCGTACACGTTCGACTACGTGAGCGAGCTGTTCACCGATTTCCATGAACTGCATGGCGACCGCAGCTTCGCGGACGACCTCTCGATCGTCGGCGGCCTTGCGCGTTTCAACGGCCACGCCTGCATGGTGATTGGTCATCAGAAGGGCCGCGACACCAAGGAGCGCGCGCTGCGCAACTTCGGCATGCCGCGTCCGGAAGGCTATCGCAAGGCCGAGCGCCTGATGCGCCTCGCCGAGAAATTCGGCCTGCCGATCTTTACGTTCATCGACACGCCGGGCGCGTATCCCGGCATCGGCGCGGAAGAGCGCGGCCAGTCCGAAGCGATCGGCCGCAATCTGTACGTGATGGCCGAACTGAAGACGCCGCTGATCGCGACGATCATCGGCGAAGGCGGCTCGGGCGGCGCGCTCGCGATCGCGGTGGCCGACAGCGTGCTGATGCTGCAGTTCTCGACCTACTCGGTGATTTCGCCGGAAGGCTGCGCGTCGATCCTGTGGAAGAGTGCCGCCAAGGCGCCGGAAGCGGCCGAAGCGCTGGGCCTGACCGCGCATCGCCTGAAGGCGCTGGGGCTGATCGACAAGATCGTCAACGAGCCGCTCGGCGGCGCGCATCGCGATCCGAAGGGCATGGCCGCGATGCTGCGCCGTGCGCTTGCCGATTCGCTGCGCCAGTTCCAGGGCATGAGCACCCACGACCTGCGCGAACGCCGTTTCGAACGGCTGATGGCGTACGGCAAATTCAAGGAAACGACGCCGGGCGCCTAAGCCCGCGCGCGTTGGCCTGCTTCTTTCGTCAACCTTTTTCGTCCACCGGCGCTTCCCGCGCTCACGACGTGACCACTACCGCCGACTCATCCGCCGGGCGCCTCGTGATCGAGGCGCTCGGCGCGGCGCTGTCCGCGCTTGATGGGCGTGAGGTGTCCCATGCAGCGGACGTATCCCATGGCCGCGCGCGCATCGCCGTCGCATTCAGCGGCGGCGTCGATTCGAGCGTGCTGCTCGATGCGGCAGTGCGCGTCGCGGGTGCGTCGCGGGTGGTCGCATTGCATGTGCATCACGGATTGAGCCCTCGCGCCGATGCATGGCTTGCGCACTGCGAGACGTTTGCGCACGAACGCGGTGTCGAATTCGAAGCACAGCGTGTCGAGGTATCGCGCACGCGGGGCGTGAGCATCGAAGCCGCCGCGCGCGATGCGCGTTATCGCGCGCTCGATGCGATGTGCGCGGCGCGTGGCATTCGCACGCTATGGCTCGCGCAGCATGCCGATGACCAGGCCGAGACCGTGTTGCTGCAGTTGCTGCGCGGTGCGGGGCTGGCGGGACTGGCGGCGATGGCGCCGGAGTTTCTGCCGTCGAACGCCGTGGCGACGCGCGTGCGGCCGTTGCTGCATCTGCTGCGCGCGCAGATCGAGCGCTACGCAAGCGCGCGCGGGCTGCGCTGGATCGACGACGAATCGAATGCCGACACGCGTTATGCGCGCAATGCGTTGCGCCATGAAGTGACGCCGGCGCTCGCGGTCCACTTTCCCGGCTTTCGTGACGCGCTGGCCCGCACGGCCGCGCACGCGGCTTCGGCGCAGCGTCTGCTCGATACGCTCGCGCGCATCGACATGGAAACGGCTTCGCGCGACGAGGGACGCGCGCTTGCACAGCACGCGCTGCTCGCACTCGACGACGAGCGCGCGCTGAACTTGTTGCGCTACTGGATGCGCGCGCTCGGTTTCGTCGCGGCATCGAGCGCGCGGCTTGTCGATGCGCTGCGTCAGTTGCGCGAAGCCGGTGCGGGCGAGGACGGGCATCGTCTGCGTGTCGATCATGCGGGGCATGCGTTGCGCAGCTATCGCGGGGTCGTCTACTGGGAAGCGGGCGACAGCAGCGAGCCCGCCGACGAAACCGCGCTCGTCGAGCGCGAGGTCAGCGAACTCGTGTGGCAGGGGCAGGAAGTCTGGTATTTGCCGCAGTGGCGCGGCACCTTCGTGTTCGCCTTGCTGGATGCCACCGCCGATGACGTCACCGCCAACGCCAACGCTTCGAACAACTCAGCCTCGAATAAGCACGTCGAATCCGCGGACATCGTTTCCATCGCCGTGCTTCAGCGCGCTTCGCTCAGCGCGCGGGCGCGCTGCGGCGGCGAGCGTATGCGCATGGGTTCGCCCGCGGCACCCAGCCGAACGCTGAAGAACCTGTTCCAGGAGCGCGGTATTCCCGCATGGAAGCGCGACGTGCCGCTGCTTTACGTCGGCGATGAACTGCTGTTCGTGCCGCACATCGGCGTGAATCGCGCGATCTTGGGCGAAGCTGTGTCTGCGGACGAGGCGCGCGTGCGGATCATCTGGCGCGAAGACCTGCTGATTGCCTGAGCGGTTGGACGATCGCGCGATGGGCGCACGTTGGGTTCGCGAGGGGGCTGCGATTCACGCACGCAAAAGACGAAGTGGTGAAATAGGGCGTAAATCCACGCAAAACAGGCTCCTGCAAGCCCGATTCGACGCATTTGAACGGTCCTCGTGGCTTGTCTTTTTGCGCCTAATCAGGTACTTTAGCTTGTTTGCCCGACCCGATTTCGCCATCGCTTTTGTCGCTGTCACCGGTTTGCGAGCGTGATCCGTCGTTGCCGTCCAGTTCCGACCCGCCATTAGCGATCTCATTCCCGGGCAAATCCGCGCGTGCTGCACGCGCGCTGCATCTACGCCGCCATACACTTTGCCGCCGTTCACGAGACGTCGCCCCTGTGCTTTCTGTGCGGTCGTCTCCAGCGCGCCAGCGCGGTTTCTCTTCCAGTTCAGAACGACAATGGCACTCATCGTACATAAATACGGCGGCACCTCGATGGGCTCGGTCGAGCGCATCAAGAACGTCGCCAGGCGCGTCGCGAAATGGCACAAGGCCGGCCACAAGATGGTCGTCGTGCCGTCGGCAATGTCCGGCGAAACCAACCGCTTGCTCGGCCTCGCGAAAGAAATCACGACTCAGGCGAGCCCGCGCGAACTCGACATGATCGCCGCCACGGGCGAGCAGGTCAGTTCGGGTCTGCTCGCGATCGCGCTGCAGGAAGCCGGCGTCGACGCGGTCAGCTATGCAGGCTGGCAGGTGCCGGTCAAGACCGATAGCGCGTTCACGAAGGCGCGCATCAGCGAAATCGACGGCGAGCGCGTGCTGCGCGACCTCGAAGCGGGCAAGGTGGTGGTGATCACCGGCTTCCAGGGTATCGATCCCGAAGGCAATATCACGACGCTCGGCCGCGGCGGCTCGGACACCTCGGCGGTCGCGGTGGCGGCTGCGCTGAAGGCCGACGAGTGCCTGATTTATACCGACGTCGACGGCGTGTACACGACCGACCCGCGCGTGGTCGAAGAAGCGCGCCGGCTCGATCGCGTGACGTTCGAAGAAATGCTGGAAATGGCCAGCTTGGGTTCGAAGGTGCTGCAGATCCGCTCGGTGGAATTCGCCGGCAAATATCAGGTGAAGACGCGCGTGCTGTCGAGCCTGACCGATCCGCTGATGCCGCTCGGCGACGAAATGAAGTCGGGCACCCTGATTACTTTTGAAGAAGACGAGACCATGGAAAAAGCAGTCATCTCGGGCATCGCGTTCCAGCGCGACGAAGCTCGTATCGCCGTGATGGGGGTGCCGGACAAGCCGGGCATCGCGTATCAGATTCTCGGCCCGGTGGCGGACGCGAATATCGACGTCGACATGATCATCCAGAACCAGAGCGTCGACGGCAAGACGGCGTTCACGTTCACGGTCGGCCGCGGCGACTACCAGCGCGCGATCGACATTCTCAGCAACCAGGTGAAGGCGCATGTGCAGGCCGAGCAGGTGCTGGGCGACCCGAAGGTGTCGAAGGTGTCGGTGGTCGGCGTGGGGATGCGCTCGCACGTCGGCATCGCGAGCAAGATGTTCCGCACGCTGTCGGAAGAGGGCATCAACATCCAGATGATCTCGACGTCCGAAATCAAGATTTCGGTGCTGATCGACGAAAAGTATATGGAGCTCGCGGTGCGCGCGCTGCATAAGGCGTTCGAACTGGATCAGGCGTAAATTGCGGAAATAGCGGGGCGCGGAAGCGCCCCGTTTGTTTTGTGCCGCCGATGTGAACAGATTATGTCGCTCATCTCGCTGCTGGCACAAAAAATGTTCTCCAGACATTGACCTTATCGGCACGGCCCGCTATTATCTTGGCTTCGTCGCACTGACTCCCTGTGCGACAGAAAGTTTGGGAGACGTGGCCGAGAGGTCGAAGGCACTCCCCTGCTAAGGGAGCATCTGGGCCAAAACCTGGATCGAGGGTTCGAATCCCTCCGTCTCCGCCAGAAATGGCGGTGGAACCCCGTAAGTTTTAGGACTTACGGGGTTTTTGTTTTCTGGCCTTCATTTTTACCCATAGATGGTCTGGGCTTGCCTGTCCTCATCGACAACGGCTTTCACTGGCGAAGCGGCTCAATCATGGATCGAGTCAGGCGCGAGCGCAGTGGACCGTCTCTCTGCCTGATAGCAATGCGATGGGACTTCCTCACTGTGTGCCATTGCGCGATACCGCCTGCGAGCTCGTGAAGAAGGCGATGCAGACAGCAAAGTACGGCTATCTTTTTCCGGGCGACAAAAAAGGGCGCTCCGCTATCGAATGTGGCGATGCTGGAGTTGCTTGATGGTATGGGTTATGCCGACATCACGGTCCGCGGTTTTCGCTCCACGTTTCAGGATTGGGCCGAGGAATATGGTGAGTATCCGGGGGTACTTGCCGACAAGGCGATCGCTCACAAGACGCTAACAAGGCGCGGTGTGCATACCAGCGAGGAGGTATGCATCTTTGCCGACGCAAATAGATCATCGATCCGGAGCGTATGGGTAGCCGCTTCGTGACTTCGTAACAGACTGGGCACAATCGGCCAGCAGACGACCTTCGCGGGCACCGAGGTTTGGACATCCAGACGTCCGTTGCGTCCTGAAGGCGGCCGTCTAAATCGCGAGTACAGCCCGAGTGCTCCCCGATGGATGGCTGGCAAGCAATGCAGCGCAGCGCTCCCGCAAGAAAGCATGCAACGCGTCAATCGCCGGCGACAGTTGCGCACGGTGTGCACAAATCAGGTGTAGGGGCGCCGGCTCGCAATACTCAGGGGGAAATAGCTGCACCAGTCGACCTGCCTTCAGATCGTCGATGAGGTCTAGCCGCGACTTGTAGACAAGACCTTCCCCAGCTACCGCCCAGCGACGGACTGCATCGGCATCGTCGCTGATGCGATTGCCTGTGACGGCCACGGTGCGCTCGCCGCTAGGCGGGGTAAAGCGCCAGCGTTCATGTATCTGCTCGCTCCAGACGTACCGAAGGCAGTTGTGTCGCCGCAGATCCTCAATTTTGGCCGGTGCGCCATGCCGTTCGAGGTATGACGGCGCGGCACACAATGCGCGTCGATTGTCGTCGACCAGTTTCATGGCCAGAAGAGACGAATCCGGCAGCGCTCCGTAGCGCACGACTGCGTCCAGCGGCTGGCGGATCAGGTCGGCCGCACGGTCGCTTATTTTCACGTGCAGCGATATACCAGGGTGCCGGTGCTGAAATTCATCCAGCCACGGTAACAGCAGGTTTCGACCAAAGTCAGACGGCGCGGACAGCCGCAGCGGCCCGGACAGCGCCCCCCGGCCGTTGGCGAGAGCCTGCTGGCCTTGCTCCAGCGCGCCAATCATGACGCGCGCATGCGGCAGGTAACGCTCCCCGGCCTCCGAGAGTTGCATGCTGCGCGTGGACCGTGTGAACAGGCGCGTGTCCAATGCCTTTTCGAGCCGCTGAACTGACGCACTCGCATGGGCGGGCGCGATATTCAGCTGGCGTGCCGCCTCAGAGAAGCTGCCGTAATCCACCGTGTGCACGAAGATCTGAACGTCATCGAGTCGAATCATTTTCATTGAAATGCCGAAATTGTTTGGGCTCGGCGGGTATTTATCTGTATATCGGCGAAAGATAACATGGTCTCAATCATCCTTGGAGACCACGTTTATGAAAGCCATCGGCTTCTATCAGAACCATCCCATCAGCCACCCGCAGGCGCTGCAGGATATCGAGCTACCGACGCCGGAACTGCGCGACTACGATCTGCTGGTCGAAGTGAAGGCGGTATCGGTCAACCCGGTCGATACCAAAATCCGGCGCGGCGGAGATATTCCGGAAGGCGGTGCGCGCATCGCCGGCTGGGACGCGGCGGGAATCGTCCGCGCGACCGGTCCGCTGGTCACCCGCTTCAAGGCAGGCGACCGTGTCTGGTACGCGGGTGACATCAAGCGGCCCGGCAGCAACAGCGAACTGCACGCCGTAGACGAACGCATCGTCGGACCCATGCCGACCTCACTGGACTTCGCCGCGTCCGCGTCGTTGCCGCTGACGACCATCACTGCGTGGGAGCTGCTGTTCGACCGTCTGCGTGTTCAGACCGCGGACCCGACCGACAACAACGTGCTGCTCGTCATTGGAGCGGCGGGCGGCGTCGGCTCGATTCTGACCCAACTGGCGCGCGAGTTGACCGGCATGACCGTCATCGGCACGGCCTCGCGGCCCGAAACCCGCGAGTGGGTGCTGGCCCATGGCGCACATTACGTCCTCGATCATCATCAGGACTGGGCACCCCAATTGGCCGCGCTCGGCATCGAGCACGTTAGCCACGTCGCCGGGCTGAACAACAGCGCCGCCTATGTACCGCAAATTGCCGCCGTGCTGCGCCCGGAAGGCCAGTTTGCACTCATCGACGACCCGGCGGGTCTCGACATCGGGCCGTTCAAGGGGAAATCCATCTCGATTCACTGGGAGCTGATGTTCACCCGCGCGATGTTCACCACCGACACCCTCGCACGGCAACACGCCTTGCTGCGCCGCGCGGCGGAGCTGGTCGATCTGGGCCGCCTCAAGCACACGCTGACCCGACGCATTGACGGCATCAACGCTGCAGGTCTGATCGAGGCGCATGCGCTGGTCGAGGCGGGCAACATGATCGGCAAGGTCGTCGTCGCCAATCGCTGAACCCTTCTGACAACGAGCATAAACATGACATCGCAAATCATCAGCACGACAACGATCAGCCTGGAAGCTGCGCAGGCATTACTGGCAGAAGCGCGACGCGCCTGCGCCGCGCGCGGGTTTGCCGCGACAATCGCTGTGACCGATGCCGGAGGTCACCTGCGCGCTTTCGAGCGCGCGGATACCGCCCCGTTCCTTACCGTCGACGTTGCTATCGACAAGGCATGGACGGCCGCGTCGTTCGGTATGGCCACGCACCAATGGAATCAGTACATGGCCGAGCCCACCGTTGCCCCGTTGGCGCACCATCCGCGCCTGACGCCGGTCGGCGGTGGCGTACCGATCTTCCACGAAGGGCGTCTGGTGGGGGGCATCGGTGTTTCTGGCGGAACATCGGTTCAAGACCACGAGGCAGCTGAGGAAGCGCTGCGTCACGCAGGGTTTGAGCAATAAGCCTGGAGTGTTGAGCGATCGCCTTGCCGTCAATCGACAAACGTCCACAAAAGCGGAACGGTTGCTCGTGAGGGACCGGCCTGGACGGCCGGATCATGCCGATAACTGCCGTTGAAGCTCTGGCGGCTCGAACGGCGGCTCAGGGGCGCGAAGACCCATTCATTGACAGTGAGAAGTGCCATTCGCCGACGCTGGTTTGCGAATGGCAGCAAACCAATCTGCAGCCGACGCACCATTCCTGTCGCCGAACATCGGCTATGGCCGAGTTTGAGATATTCGCCATCCTAAGCGTATGTCCGTTGTATCCCGGACCCGGACGTTGCAGCATTTGCGGTTCCAGGCAACGGCCCACGGATCTCGAGAACAGCGAACGGCCTATGCTCTGCGATCCGGTCAATGATTCAGTTCTTCCAGACGCATGCCATTGGTGCGCGGACCGAATAGTCCAATCGACAGCGCGACCACCAGCATGCAACCCGTGATGCCCGCGAATACGCCCACCACGCCAAAATCGCGCAGCAGCGCCGCGATAAAGAAGCCCGAGAACATGGCACCGATGCGGCTCGCCGAGTAGACGAGCCCGTTTGCGTGGCAGCGGATCGCCGTCGGAAACAGCTCGGCCTGGTAGGCGTGGTAGCACACCGAGATCGTCTGTCCTGCGAAGCTGATCAACACGCCCAGCGCGATCAGCAACGGCACCTCGCGCGTCTGCGCGAACGCGATCCCGCACGCGATCACGACCAGCGCGCCGCCGACGATCAGCCACTTTCGCTGGATGCGATCGGCGTAGAGCATCGACAGCAGTGGCCCGAGCGGCAACGCGAACGCAATGATGAACGAATAGAGCAGACTCTTCGTGACCGTGATGCCCTGACCGATCAGCAGCGTCGGCACCCAGTTCGCGAAGCCGTAATAGCCGATCGCCTGACAGAGGTTGAACACGACGAGCATCAGAAAGCGCGATCGATACGGCGGCTGCAGCAGTTCGGCGAACGACGCGTGGCGATGCCCGGGCTGCTCGACGACGGGCAGCGGCGGCGGCAACGGTTTGCGCGACTGCTGCGTCACGATCGTCTCGATCCGCGCGACAATCTTTTCGGCGCGTTGCGGCTGTCCATGCGACGCAAGCCAGCGCGGACTTTCCGGCACCGTGCGCCGGATGAACCACACGACGAGCGCGCCCGCCGATCCTGCCAGCATGACGATCCGCCAGCCGTCGATGCCGGACAGGGTGGTCGGTACGAGCCAGTACGACAGGATCGCGGCCATCGGCGCGGCGGTGAACATCACCATCTGGTTGAACGCCATCGCGCGGCCCCGCATATGTTGCGGCACGAGTTCGGTCACGTAACTGTCGATCGTGATGATCTCGACGCCGACGCCGATACCGGTCACGAAGCGCCAGAACAGCATCGCTTCGGGCGAGGTCTGAAAGGCCATGATCGCCGAGCCGATCGAATACCAGAGTAGCGAGACGGTAAACACGCTGCGCCGGCCGAAGCGGTCCGGCAGCCAGCCGAAGCAGAACGTGCCGACGAAGAGTCCGGAGAAGGTTGCGGCGATGAAGCCCGCGATGCCGTTCCAGCCGAACAGTGTGTGCGTGGTGGTCGCGAGCACGCCGCTTTTCGCCATGCCGGGCGCGATGTAGCCGATGAAGATCAGATCGTAGATCTCGAAGAAGCCGCCGAGCGAGATCAGTAGTACGAGCATCCACAGATGCCGCGTGACCGGCAGGCGATCCATGCGCGCCGAGATTTCCGCGCCGGGCTGAACGTCGACGCGAACGGCCGGCGGAACGTGCGGGATGGCGCCCGCGGGAACGGTCTGCTGCATGGTGTCTCCTGATGTTATAAGCGATGGCATGTCTGACGAATGCATCACGGATGCGCCTATGCGCTCGCGCGCGCCTTCAGCCGCGACAGAATCTCCTGCGTGTGTTCGCCGACTCGCGCGAGCGCCTGACGCACGCCCGGCCGGCGGCCACCTAGCGTGATCGGCAGCAGCACGACGTCGGTGGTGCCGCCATCGTCGGTTTGCATCGGCACGAGACCGCCGCTCGCCTTCAGATGCGGATCGTCCATCAACTGGTCGGGACGCACGATCGGCGCGTACGGAATGCCGGCCGCTTCAAGCTTCGGCGCAAGCTCGTCGACGCGGTGATCCTTCAGGATCGCGCCGAGACAGGCGAGCAGTTCGGGACGCACGGCCACGCGCAATGCGTTGTCGGCGAAGCGCGGTTCCTGCGCGAGTTGCGGGCATTGCAGCACGTCGCACAGCGTGACGAACTGCTTGTCGCTGACCGCGCCGATGAACAGCTGCTCACCGTGCGCCAGCGTGAACACGTCGTAGACGCTCCACGCCGACACGCGCGACGGCATTGGCGGCGGCGGCTCGCCGGTCATCGCGAACTGCTGCATGTGCTGCGACGACAGAAACACGCAGTTCTCGAACAGCGCGCTCTGCACTTCCTGGCCGCGCCCCGTCGATTCGCGTTCGCGCAGCGCCGCCAGTACGCCGATCGCGCCAAACATGCCGCCCATGATGTCGTTCACCGACGTACCCGCACGCAGCGGCCGGCCGGCGGGACCGGTCATGTAGGAGAGACCGCCCATCATCTGCACGACTTCGTCGAGCGCGAGGCGCTTCTCGTACGGCCCCGGCAAAAAGCCCTTGTGCGACACATAGATCAGCCGCGAATTGCACGCCGACAGCGTGTCGTAGTCGAGCCCCATCCTGTGCATCAGACCGGGACGGAAGTTTTCGATCATCACGTCGCAGGTCCCGGCCAGCTCGGCTGCGGTTTCGCGGCCTTCCTGCGTGCTGAGATCGATGACGACGCTTTTCTTGTTTCGATTGAACGAGCGGAAAAAGCCGATCCCGAGGCCCGGCAGCTTGCGCGTCCTGTCGCCGTCGGGCGGCTCGATCTTGATCACTTCGGCGCCGAGATCGGCGAGGATCATGCCGCACGTCGGTCCCATCACCATGTGCGTGAATTCGATCACGCGAACGCCGTCGAGCGGCAAACGCGGCGCGTTGGATACGTTGGACATATCGGTTTCCTCAGGCAGTCAGCGCGGCACGGCTCGATGCACGCGCGAAGGTTTTCGGCAGACCGGCGCGCCACAGCGTGCCGTGCAGCGTTTCGCCGTCGAGCCAGCGGGCCACCTTCGCCCGCAGCGCGAGCAGCGCAGGCAGATCGAGGCCCGTTTCGATGCCCATGTCGGCGAGCATGAAGGCGAGATCTTCGGTTGATGCGTTGCCGCTCGCGCCCGGCGCATGCGGGCAGCCGCCGATCCCCGCGAGCGTCGCGTCGAAGCGCTCGATGCCGGTGTCGAGCGCCGCGTAGACGTTGGCGAGCGCGAGGCCGCGCGTGTCGTGAAAGTGAGCGCACCACAGGCGATCGCCAGCGATCTGGCGCGCCGCGCCGAACAGCTCGCGCACCGCGCGCGGCCCGGCGTAGCCGACCGTATCGGCGATGCTCACGCGATCCGCGCCCGCATCGAGCAGCGCCTGCATGCAGCGCAGCACCTCGTCGGGCGCAACGCGCCCCCGGATCGTGCAGCCGAACGCGGTGCCGATGCCGCCTTCGATCAGCGTTTTCGATCCCGACGCGTCGCGCGCCGCACGAATGCGGGCGACTTCGGCGATCACTTCGTCGGGTGTCCTGCGCAGATTGGCGAGGCTGTGTTCGCGGCTCGCCGACAGTGGCACGAGCAGCAGATCGGCGCTCGCGTCGAGCGCTTTTTCCGCACCCTTCAGATTCGGCACCAGCACCGACACGAACAGGTCCGGTAGCGTTCGCGCGAACGCGACGAGATCGGCGGTATCGGCGAGCTGCGGCAACAGGCGCGCGGGCACGAACGACCCCACTTCGATCTCGCGTTGACCCGCCGCATGAGCGTCGCGAAGCCACTCGATCTTCTGGTCGGTAGGAACTATTCGTTGAAGGCTTTGCAGGCCGTCGCGAAGACCGACTTCGCGGATCACGGCGCGCGGGGGAAGTGAGGGCATCGGGGCTGTCTCCGGAATCTCGCCGGTCGTCGGATCGCCAGCGTCGTGGTAACTTTAGACATTCCAGAACCGTAGTAAAGCGGCATTCCGGAAGCGCCATGCTTCCGGATCGGAATGTCAAAGGAGACACGTCGTGCGCGATCTCGATCTGAAAACCCTGCGGCTCTTCGTGGCCGTCTGCGATCACCACAACATCGCGCGTGCCGCCGAAGAGGCGCATATCGAGCCATCGGCGATCAGCAAACGCATCGCGCAGCTGGAAGCGGATCTCGGCATTGCGCTGCTTGAACGCTCGCGGCGCGGCGTGTCGCCGACCGGCGCTGGCCTCGCGCTGCTCGAACACGCGCGCACCGTGCTGTTCACTGTCGAGCGGATCGGCAGCGACGTCGCCGCGTTCGGTGGCGGGCTGCGCGGGCGCGTCGGCATCTGCGCATCGGCTTCGGCGATCGCCGAAACGCTGCTCGACGATGTGGCGTCGTTCATGCGCGAGCCGGCCAACGCGAATATTCGCGTCGACGTCGAGGAGCGCCAGTCGCACGACCTCGTGCGGCAGTTGCGCGAAGGTGCGGCGAGTATCGGCGTGTGCTGGGATAGCGTCGATCTCCAGGGCCTGCAGCACCGCGCGTATCGCCGCGATCGCCTGGCGCTGGCGGTGCATCCCGACCACCCGCTCGCCGGCAAACGATCCATCGCGTTCGACGAAACCTTTGCATACGAGCACGTCGGCCTGCCGCCGACCACCGCCGTTCATTCGATGCTGCAACGCGCCGCAGCCAGCAAAGGCGCGATGCTGTCGTATCGCGTGATCGTGTCGAGCTTCGATGCGGCGTTCCGCGTCGTCGCGGCGGGCCTCGGTATCAGCGTGGTGCCTGAGGAAGTGGCGGCCCTCTACCGGAAGGTGTTCAGGGTCAAGACGATTCCGCTCACCGACGCGTGGGCGGATCGCCGCTTCGTGGTGTGCTTTCGCGGCTTCGATCAGTTGCAACCCGCTGCACAGCGCGTCGTCGATCACCTGGCGCGCCGTGCCCATGAGGCTTGAACTTGTGCAATGCACTTCGTTAGAGCGAGAAATGGAGGCGTCCCGTCGACAAGCCGGAGCACGCTGCATTGACCTGAGCGCCGGTTGCTATCGGTTCGCCTCACAGCGTGCGGTATCGCCGAGCGCCACGTCGATAGTCAATCGGCCCGTATTGACCTCGTAGCAGTCATTCGATTCCGGCGCTTCAGTTCGCGACACAGTTCGACGAAACGTCGGCATACGTTGCAAATGGTCGAGCCGTGGAGTTGACCCTGTAATTCCGGTGCCAGACATCCTGTCAGCCGCACCAGTTCGATATTGCACTGGCATAAATCGGTGGAATAGGGATGTGTCGCTGTAGCGGTAGATTCGGTTTGCCACTGCGTCTGGCTCAGCATATATCGAAGCCACTCGCAGTTGACGCGAACGCGTAGTACCTGAAGAACCCGGGATGTGACTCGCCGAGTGTCGAAAAGTGAATTCTTGCGCAGACTAATACGCCTGTTGGCGAAGGCAACACAGTCGTCGAATTTGACATTCAGATCGTCCTCCGATTAATGAGGAGCCTTGCTCAACGCTTTCCACACTACTTTGGTGGCGGTGCGGAACGCCGCTGGCTCAGGTGCGTTTTCTTTGGCACGGCGCAGGAACACGATCAATCCTTGCCAGTGCGAATAGATTAGCGAACCTCGCAGATGACATTCTTCCTGAGACAACTCGGTGTTGATCTGTGCAACGAGTCCGCCGAATATGTTCAGAAACTCGCCGCTAACGTGCACCATCAACTCGCTGACCGACTCCATATGTTCCGCGAGACACCAGCATTCGAGTGCAAAAGAGCTGACTACATTTTTCGGATCGGTGAGCGCGGCGAAGGTCTCGTCCAGAATTGCCTCAAGCCGTGCCTCGGGAGCCATGCTTTTATCCGCGGCGAGCAAGCGGTAGCGTTGCAGATAACGCTTGGCCAGTTCCTCTATCGTCGAGTGCAGCAGCAACTCGCGGCTACCGAAGTAATGCTGCAGCGTGGCGAGCCGGATGCCGGCATCCGCCGCCACGCGTCGTTGCGTGAAGCCCGCATTGCCTTCTGCGGCAAATACCTTGATGGCAGTCTCGAGGATATCAGGGACGCGGGTGGTCCGATTGCCGCGTCGCTTCGGCGTGGTGTCGGCTTCCTTCGCACCAAGGTCCTCTGAACTAATTTTCAAATCTTTCATATTATAAATCCTCTTCAATTGCCGGCTACGCACGCATGCTGGTCGAGAGCGCGTTCGTATCGTTCCAGGGAGCGTCACTTTGTTGGTCAATAAACCAATTATAGATAGCACCGACAGGTCCGCTTTCATTTGCCAATGTCGCCGGCCTTACCGCTTGGATGCGGTGCAGCATGGCATTTTAAGGCGGTGATCCTATCGTTTACCCCTTCGTCGAAAATCTTGTTAATTGGTCTTTTGACCACTATTATTGGTCAATTGACCAAATAAAAAATAAGGCGAGCATCGCAGTGTGCCCGCGCCACACCGGAGAGTCGAGTCCCCGGCATGTGAGGCGCGTTCAGATGGACAACCGTCAAAGAGGTTTGCGTGGCTTGATCGATAACTGGATCGGATTGTCGCCTTTGGCGATTAGCCGTGTCTTGCGCGTGAGTCGCAGGGAAGCGCGCTGCGTATGTGCGGGAGTCCGGCGTGTATTGAGGGCACCTTCGTTCATGCTTTTCCAGCATGACGATGGATCCTGGCGCATTTTTCCGCCCGGCGTTAACCCGCCAACTTTGCGTTCCGGATAACACCTGTTCGCTTCATCATTCGTCAAGCACGCGGCGTGCTTGCGTTCACGGCGGCATCGCAGCGTATCCATCAGGTCGTGATGACGATGGATGCGATTCGGAATCCTATTGTTTGAGGCGAGCGTATCGCCGCGTTGCAAGCATGAATCTAGCTTGCCTTACCCCGACTATTGTCCTGGTGAGTTCGGGCTGGAGATTGCTCGTCGTTCCAGCCTGGCATTGCCAGATAGCGTTCTACGAGCTCTTCGTCGGCGGAGAATCCTATGGAGTTCGCCAGATGGCAGGCTGCGGAAGTCCAGGCCAGACCGTCGAAGAGCCAGTCGCCGACCGCCTGGATCGTATGTGCGAGTGCAAACCGGGTTCTTGGATGCAGCAGATGATGTCGTTTATCGATGCTCATGTCTTCTCCATGGATCAACGGGCTGGTTTTGACGAACTGTGCCGTGAAGTGAGATGCCCCGCAGCAGGGATTTACCCATCCTTGACAGACAGAATCAAAGCGAGCAGTATTTGTCAAAGGTTCATCCAATGATAAATTGAAATGAACACATGATGAAGCGACCGGTTTTGAGCGGGATGGCATCCAGGGACACACGGAAAACAGGAGGGGAAGATGGGCAGTGCACTTGAGGGCATGAAAGTCCTCGACTTTACTCAGATGATGAATGGTCCTTTCGGCACGATGCTGCTCGCGGATTTCGGGGCGGACGTGATCAAGGTCGAGCCGCCGGTTGGCGATACGATGCGTCTGACCGGTGAAACTTTTCTCGGCGATGACGCGGTGTATTTCCTGACATTGAACCGCAACAAGCGCAGCGTGATCGTCGATCTGGCGACGCCGGAAGGTCAGCGCGTGGCGCAGGAAATGGCGAAGCAGGTCGACATCGTGGTGGAAAACTTCCGACCCGGCGTAGCCGAGAAACTCGGCATCAGCTACGAAACGCTGTCGGCGCTCAATCCACGCCTGATCTATTGTTCGACCTCGGCATTCGGCCGCACAGGCGAGGATAGCTATCGTCCGGGCATGGACCCGGTCGTGCAGGCCATGTCCGGCATCATGCAACTCACGGGTGATGAGAACACAGGTCCGCTAAAAACGGGCATGCCGTATTCCGATCTGATTACGCCGTTGCTGTCGACCATCGGTGTGCTCGCCGCCGTCCAGTCGCGTAACAAAACCGGGCGTGGCCAGCGTGTGGATCTGTCGATGATCGATGCGACCATTTTCAGCATGATCCCGCGCGACGCGTATTACTTCGCGACCGGCGAAACACCGGGACGCATTGGTAATGCGCATTGGCAGATCGTGCCGTACAACACCTATCGCACGTCCGACGATCGTCACATTATGGTGATCGCACATACCGACAAGTTCTGGCGTGTGCTTGCTTCGGCTGTCGGCGCAACGGAACTGCTTGACGACGAGCGTCTGAAAACCAAGGATGGCCGCCTTGCGCATCGCGATGTCGTTGATGAAGGTCTGGCGAAAGCGTTCGCCAGAGAATCGCTCGCTCACTGGAATGAGAAACTGCGGGAGGCGCACGCCATGTTCTCGCCAGTACTCAATTTCGAAGAGGTCTTTGAAGACCCGCGAGTTCAGGAGGACCTGGTCGTCGAACTCGATCATCCGAAAGCGGGCAAGTTCAAGGTCGTGACGAATCCGATCCGTCTGTCGGAGACGCCACCCTCGATCCGGCGCCCGCCGCCGGTACTCGGTCAACATACCGAAGAAATTCTGCGTGAGTTCGGCATCAAGACGGCACAAGCGCAACCGGCCTCCGCTTCGGCAGTGCTCGGAAACGAGTGAGCATGCTCATGACGGACACAATCAAAGCGGCCACGGCCGCGGAACTGCCGCCGCTTGGCCAGCATGAACCGCCATTGCAAGGCGTGCGCGTGCTCGATCTGTCGCGTGTCCTCGCCGCTCCGTTCTGCGCGATGATGCTAGCCGATCTGGGCGCCGAGGTAATCAAGGTCGAGCACCCCAAAGGGGGAGACCAGACGCGTCACTGGGGCACGGCGATTCAAGGCGGAGAGCGCACGTACTACCTCGCGATCAACCGCACCAAGCAATCGATCGCGATCGACTTCTCGAAGCCGGAAGGCGCCGAACTCGTCAAAGCGCTGGCGCGCGAAAGCGACGTGCTGGTTGAAAACTACATGCTGGGTGCGCTCGATCGCTACGGCTTGGGCTACGAGGCCTTGTGCGCGGAGAATCCCAGGTTGATCTATTGCTCGGTGAGTGGTTATGGTCGCACGGGCCCGAGTGCGCAGCGGCCTGGCTACGATTCGGTGATTCAGGCGGAAAGCGGCATCATGTCAATCACCGGTGAACCGGATGGCGAACCGTCGAAAGCGGGTGTGCCGATCTGCGATATCACGGCCGGCATGTATGCGACCCAGGCGATTCTCGCGGCGATTGTGCGCCGCTTGCGTAACGGCCACGGCGAAGCCATCGACATCGCTCTATTCGACTGCACGCTGGCAAATCACACCTCGGTGGCAGCCAACGCGCTGCTACTGGATCACGCGCCAGGGCGTTATGGCAATAGCCATGCGGACATCATTCCGCAGGGTATGTATCACGCGTCCGACGGTCCGATCATGTTCCACGTCGGCAGCGATGCGCAGTTCGCGCGTTTCTGTTCCGACGTGCTGGACATGCCAGCGCTCGCTGCAGACCCCCGATTTGTCGACAACGACGGACGCCGCGCAAATCGCGACGTGCTCGACGAACTGATGTCGAAACGCCTGAAGACGCGTTCGCGCCAAGACTGGATTCCGCTGTTTCGCCGCGCGGGTGTGCCAGCTGGTGTTGTCCAGAACGTGCTCGAAGCGCTCAGATCCGACGAATCGAAAGCGCGCGACATGGTCTGCGAAATTGACCATCCCACCGCCGGCCGCATCAATCTCGTGAACTCACCGCTGAAGATGCGGGAGAGCACGCTGGCACCGCCAGCCGCGCCACCGCTACTCGGCGAGCATACGGATCGAATCCTTGAGGGGCGCCTCAAGCTGGATGCCGCCGCGATTGCCGGTTTACGCGCGGCTGGCATCGTAGGTTGATATCAGGAGACACAGTCATGTATGACGACAATTCATCTGCACCGGCATTTCCGATGGGGCGCTGTCCATTCGCGCCGCCGCCGGAATACGCGGAGATTCGCAAGAAAGAAGGGCTCTCGAAGGTCACCATGCCCGACGGTTCACTCGCGTGGATTGCTACGCGCTACGGCGATGTGCGCGCGATTCTCGGTGACAACCGCTTTTCCACCGTGCCGTCCACGCCGGGCTATCCCTTCATCGCACCCGCGCGAGCCTCGCTGCTGATGAATGAAAAGCCGCCCACCATCATTCGTATGGATGCTCCCGAGCACACCAGATACCGGCGCATGCTGACCAAGGAGTTCATGGTTCACCATATCGAGGCGATGCGCGGCGAGCTACAGCAAACGGTCGACACCTTGCTCGATGAACTCGTCGCCAAAGGGCCGCCTGCCGATCTGTTCGAGGATTTCGCTCTCGCGGTGCCGACTACCGTCATTTCGAGAATTCTCGGCGTTCCGTATGAAGACCGCGATTTTTTCCAGGAGCGCAGCAAGGCGAAGCTCGACCTGACCGCCGATCCGGAAGTGCCGGTTCGGGCCGGCGCCGAGATGCGCGAGTACCTCGATCGTTTGATTACCGAAAAGCTCGCGCGCCCCGGCAACCGCGACGACCTGATCAGCCGTCTCGTGACGAGCCAGGTGGTGCCGGGACATATGACACGCGAGGAGGCGCTTGCCACCATCGAATTGCTGTTGATGGGTGGTCATGAAACGACCGCCAACATGATCGCGCTCGGTACGCTTTCTCTGCTTATGCACCCGGATCAGAAGGACGCGCTGGTCGCAGACCCGTCGCTCGTGCGTAATGCCGTGGAGGAAATGCTGCGCTATCACACCATCGTGCATTACAACGGTCCGCGTGTGGCGCTCGAAGACGTCGATGTGAACGGCACCCTGATCCGCAAAGGCGAGGGCGTGCTGGCGTTGATCACCGCCGCGAACCGCGATCCGGATTCCTTCGAGGATCCCGACAGGTTCGACATTCGTCGCGAAGCGCTGCATCACGTGGCATTCAGCTACGGTGTGCACCAATGCCTTGGTCAGCCACTTGCTCGCGCGGAACTGCAAATCGTCTTCTCTACGCTGTTCCAGCGTTTGCCGAATCTACGCTTGACGGTGCCGGCCGACGAAATCAGGTTCCGCTACGACGCTTTTGTGTATGGCGTCGATGCCTTGCCGGTGGTGTGGTGAGCGACAGGTTGGAATGAGCGTCCGCTTGCGTGTATCTGGCGCGCGGGCGGAGACAACATCTGGAGGCAAGCATGAAAATCAAGGTGGATGCCACGAAGTGTATCGGCGCAGGACTGTGTGTGGTCGCCGCTCCCGAAGTCTTTAGCCAGAACGAGGATGATGGTCTCGTCATCGTGTTGCAGGAGTGCCCGCCGCCCGAACTGCACGAGAAGGTGCGTGAAGCGGCGCGGCTGTGCCCGGCGCTGGTCATCACGCTGGACGAATAGGCGCCGCTATCGCGTCGGAACAAACCGGAATCTGGTGGCCGTCGTGCCTGGGTGTCGCAACGCGCGGCCTCGCTCACGTCGTTACCCGTCTGGAGGTCGAGAAATATGGATGCGGGAATCGTGATCGTCGGCGCGGGGCAGGCCGGCTATCAACTGGCGGTGTCACTGCGCGATGCGGGCTATATGAAACGCGTTGTGCTTCTGGGCGAAGAGCCTGATCTGCCTTATCAGCGGCCGCCGTTGTCGAAGGCGTTTCAGAGCGGTGCTTGCGATGCCGCACAGGTGACGTTTCAGTCCGACACTTTCTATCAGGAACGCAAGATCGAACTGATGCTCGGCGTTACTGCGCTGCATATCGATCGCGAACGCCATTGCGTGATGACTGGCGACGGTCGGCGCCTCGACTACGAACACCTGGTGCTTGCGACCGGGGCACGCAATCGTCTGCTGCCGGGTTGGAACAGCACAACCAAAGGGCTGATGACGCTGCGTACGCTGGACGATGCGCGCAAGCTGCGCGAAGCGCTCGGTGAGTCGAAACGCGTGTTGATTGTGGGCGCGGGTTTCCTGGGGCTCGAGTTCGCCGCAGTGGCGGCGGTGCGTGGCGTTGCCGTTCATGTGATCGAAGCGAGTTCGCATTTGATGAGCCGTGCCGTCAGCGCGCCCGTGGCCGACGCGTTTCGTATCCACCATGAATCGAATGGCACGACTTTCGGTTTTGGTCATGGCGTGAAAAGTATCTGTGCCGAGGCAGGCCGCGTGGTCGGCGCACAGACCATGGACGGTCGCGTGCATGAAGCCGATCTGGTGGTCGTGAGTATCGGTGTGGTTCCCAATGTCGAACTCGCTGAAAAGGCACACCTGGAAACCAGCAACGGTATCGTGGTCGATGCGAATCTGGCGACTGGCGATCCATCGATCTCCGCTCTCGGCGACTGCGCGGCTTTCCCGTCGCGCTTTGCGTTCGGCCAGTGCCGGATCGAGTCGGTGCAGAACGCCGTTGACCAGGCGCGCTATCTGGCGCAGCGGCTGACCGGGCAGAGCCATGCTTTCGAAGCGGTGCCCTGGTTCTGGAGCGATCAGGGCGGCGTCAAGCTGCAGATTGCGGGAATGGCCATGCATCGGGCCGACGAGGTCGTCGTGCGTGGAGACCCAGCCGGGCTGAAATTTTCCGCCTACGGATTCGTGAACGGCCGCCTCGTGGCGGTGGAGTCGGTCAACCGTCCGGCCGATCACATTGCGGCGCGCAAGCTGCTCGCTGCCGACGCGCCAGTGTTGCCAGTCCACGTTGCGGACGCGCAATTCGATCTGCGAACGTTGCTCCAGCCGCACATCACAACACATTGAGAGACTCAATCATGTCTACGATCTATGAGACCTTGGGCGCACGGAGCGCGAACTTCATTGGTGGCACGCATCGCCTGTTGATCGGTGGCCGCTGGGTCGATGCGCAATCGGGCAACACGTTCGAGGTCTTCGATCCGGGCACCGGCGAAGTGGTGGCGCGCGTGGCCGAAGGCGATGCCGCCGATATCGACCTGGCCGTGCGGGCCGCGCGCCGCGCGTTCGAAAGCGGCGACTGGGCAAAGATGAAGCCGTCGGACCGAACGCGTCTGATGTTTCGCTTCGCCGATCTTCTCGAACATTACGGCGACGAGCTGGCCGAGATAGAAGCGGTCGACAACGGCAAGCCGCTCGCCGTCGCCAAACGCGGCATTGCCGGCACGGCCGAAATGCTGCGTTATATGGCAGGTTGGGCGACCAAGAACAATGGCGAATCCGTCAATCTGTCGGTGCCGGGGGAATGGCACGCCTATACCGCGCGCGAACCGGTCGGCGTGGTCGGCCAGATCATTCCATGGAATTTTCCGCTGTCGATGGCGATCTGGAAACTCGCGCCCGCGCTCGCGACCGGCTGTACCGTCGTGTTGAAGCCCGCGGAGCAGACGCCGCTGAACGCCTTGCGGCTCGGTCAGATCATTCAGGAAGCCGGCATTCCGGACGGAGTAGTCAACATCATTACTGGCTTCGGTGCAACCGCGGGTGCGGCGCTGGCCGCGCACCCGGGTGTCGACAAGATCGCCTTCACGGGTTCGACGGAAACCGGCAAGCGCATCGTGCAGGCTGCGCTTGGCAACCTCAAGAAGGTATCGCTCGAACTGGGCGGCAAGTCGCCCGTATTCGTGTTTCCGGATGCGAAGCTCGATCTGGCGACGGCCGGTGCGGCCAACGCGATCTTCTTCAATAGCGGCCAGGTGTGCTCGGCGGGTTCGCGCCTGTTCGTTCACAAGAAGGTTTTCGATCAGGTGGTGGACGGTGTCGTGGCTTATGGCGACAGGCTGAAGGTCGGCCATGGTCTCGCTCCCGACAGTCAGATCGGCCCGCTGATATCGAGTCAGCAGAAACAGTGCGTCGAGTCCTATATCCGCAGCGGCGTTGAAGATGGCGCGCGTCGTGTCGGGCAGAATCCGTTGCGCGGCGACGAAGGCGGATACTTCGTGCCGCCGACCGTATTCGTGGACACGACGACGGACATGTCGATCTATCGCGAGGAAATCTTCGGGCCGGTGGTCTGTGCGATGCCCTTCGACGACGAGGACATCGAGCGCATTGCCGCTCAGGCGAACGACACCGAACTGGGGCTGTTCGCGGGCATCTGGACGCAGAACCTGAGCCTCGCGCACAAGCTCGCACGACGCATCAAGGCGGGCTCGGTGTCGGTGAATGCACACATGGTCAACGATCCGGCTTTGCCGTTCGGCGGCTACAAGCAATCCGGCTGGGGCCGCGAGCGGGGGCGCGAGGTGCTCGATCTGTACACGTCGGTCAAAAGCGTGGCGGTCAATCTGGACTGAGCGGCATGGGCCGCGCGGGACCGTCGTGCAGGCGTTCGGGCAACCCAATGCATAGAACTACGATGACATCCTTTGACTACATTATCGTCGGTGGCGGCTCGGCAGGATCGGTGCTGGCCAACCGGCTGTCGGCCAATCCGGCGAAACGGGTGCTGCTATGCGAGGCGGGCGCCGATCTGCCCAACGAGAATCTGCCCGCCTCGATTCTCGACAGCTATCCGGGCACCGCTTACCTGAATCCGAACTACCTGTGGCCGAAGCTGCAGGTATGCACGGTCGCGCCGAAAGATGGCGAATCCGCGCCGCGCAAGCTGCGCAAATATGAGCAGGCACGCATTCTTGGCGGAGGCTCGTCGATCAACGGTCAATTTTTCAATCGCGGCGCGCCGAGTGATTACGACGATTGGGAAGCGCGCGGCGTCAAGGGGTGGAGCTGGAACGACGTGCTGCCGTATTTCCGCAAGATCGAGCACGATCTGGATTTCGACGGCCCATTGCATGGCAAGGACGGTCGTATTCCGGTGCGGCGGATTTTCCCCGAAACGTGGCCAAAACATGCGACGGCAATTGCCGCGGCGTTGAAGGAGTCGGGCTACGAATATCTGCCCGATCAGAACGGCGAGTTCAGGGACGGCTATTTTCCGATCGCCATTTCGAATCTGAACGAGCGGCGCGTATCGGCTTCGATGGCTTATCTGGATGCGGCGACACGGCAGCGCTCTAATCTGACGATCTGGACCGAGACCGAAGTCGCGGGTCTGCTGTTCGAGGGCACGCGGTGCTGTGGCATTCGGCTCGATGTGCCGGGCAAGCCTGCGGAAGTTCGCGCGGGCGAGGTGATTCTGTCAGCGGGCGCGCTGCAATCGCCGGCGATTCTGTTGCGCTCGGGAATCGGGCCGCTTGCTCATCTACGTGAACACGCTATTCCTGTCGTCGCGGAATTGAACGGCGTCGGCCAGCATCTCATGGAGCATCCGTCGGTTGCTCTTGCCTCGTTCATTCGCAAGGGCGCGCGCGTGAACGGGACGACCCGGCGTCATATCATGCTCGGCTGGCGCTATTCGTCGGGCATTGGCGGCGCGCCTGCGGGCGATATGTTCGTCTCGGTGGTCACCAGGACGTCGTGGCATGCGGTTGGCGAGCGCATCGGCACGATGCTGATGTATGTGAACAAGCCGTTCTCGAATATGGGGCAGGTGCGCCTGAATTCGAAGGACTGGCGCGAAGCGCCTTCGGTGGATTTCAACTTTCTCTCCGACGAACGCGATCTCGATCGGCTCGTCGACGGGTTCCACAAAATGGCATCGGTGCAGGCGTTGGCGGCGGTCAAGGAAGTGACGGCAGAGCCGTTTCCGGCCAGTTACAGCGAAAAGGTGCGCCAGGTCGCGATGCTGAGCCGCCGCAACAAGCTGATTACCGACGTGCTGGCTACCTTGCTCGACGGCCCGGCGCCGTTGCGCAAGCTGCTCATGACGCGGGTGATCGCGGGCGGCGCAACGCTCGCGGAAGTCCTCGCGGATGAAGGCGCGTTGCGCGAATTCGTTCGCGGTGCCTGCGTGGGCGTGTGGCATCCGTCATGCACCTGCCGCATGGGAGTCGACGACGACCCGCTCGCGGTGACCGACGCACAGGCGCGCGTGCGCGGCGTGCAGGGTTTGCGAGTGGTGGATGCATCGATTTTTCCGCATATCCCGAGCGGCAACATCAATTTCCCGACCATGATGGCGGCGGAAAAAATCGCCGACATCATGGTTGGGCAGCCGTTCGCGGCGGCTGAGTCGGTAACGATGTAAATGGTGTGGACGGTGTCGATGGCGTGGTGCCGGACAGCACGCGTCCGGCACCACGACTCAGGCGGCGGATGTCGTGCCGGGAATCAGCACGGCGCGGCCGCGAATCTTGCCGGCGTGCAGCGCGTCGAATGCGCTCAGTGCGTCGCGCAGCGCGAAGCGGGTGACGAGCGGTTTGATCGCGCCACGTTGAGCGAGCGCGATCACCGCGGCCAGATCTCCATAGGTACCACCATATGGGCACATGAGCGATGCACCACGCGGTAGGGGATTGTTCGCCGAGCGTGCCACGAAAGGATAGGTCCCACCCGAAAGACCCACGACGCGAATCGCACCGGAGCGACAGACGAATGCCGCATCCAGTTGCAGCGTTGTATCGCTGCCGACGAAGTCGAGCACGACGTCTGCTCCGCATTCTTCGGTGAGCGCCATGACGCGCTCGGGCAGATCGTCGTCGGTCGCCAGCATCGCAATGTCGAGCCAAGGCCGCGCGGCATCGAGCGCCTCGCTGGAGATATCGATCGCGACGATTCTTGTGGCGCTTGTCGCGCGAAGAATCTGTGCGGCCAGATTGCCGAGCCCACCGAGCCCGATGATCACCGTGGTCGAGCCGGGATATAGCTGTTCTGAACACGTGCGAATGGCGTGATATGGCGTGAGTGCGGCATCGGTAAGCGTCGCGGCGACCGCTGGGTCCAGATCGCCAATCGACATTAGAGCACTCGCTGGCGTGCACACGTATTCGGCCATGCCGCCGTTGCGGGTCACACCGGGTGTCGGCGGTGGCGAAAGGCGGCTGCCGGTGCGGCGGCAAGCATTCTGACGGCCGGCGAGACACGCGGCGCAGACGCCGCACGACCAGCAGGGATGGACCACTACACGGTCGCCGCGGCGCCATTGTGTGACGCCCGCGCCGAGCTCGAGTACTTCGCCTGCGATTTCATGCCCGAGGGTCGTGCCATCGGGTGTACGCGAGTCGGTGGCGCAACGGATATGCACGTCGGTCTGGCACAGACCGGCGGCGAGCACGCGAAGCAGTACTTCGCCCGCTTTGACTTCGGGCCGGCGCAACGTCGCGAGTTGGACGTTGCCGGGTTCGAGCAGTTGTACAGCTTGCATCGAATGATTGCAGTGTTCGCTTTGCATATTTGTCTCCTGAATGTTCTGTTTCGAACGCGTACCGGCCATGGCGTCAGTGTGCGCGACGCGCTGCCATTTGCATGGTCCTGCATACCGCTGATTGCGTCACATACGAGGTAAAACCCCGAGCCGGGCTTTCTTGACATCGTAAATCCGACACGCTTATGATAATTCAAAGGTTCATCCAATGAACAATTGATGGGGAATTTACAAACCATGGATCGGGAGACAGGCATGATTGAAGCGCGCTGCGCAGTACGTATAAAACAGGCAATCGGTTGGTCGAATGTCGCGAGGTTGACTTTGGCGGCACTGACTGTGATGGCGCCGATGCTCCCCGCGCGAGCTGCGGCGCCGATTGTGATCTGCTCGGTCGACGATCGTAGTGGCTCTGCTGCCGAGACGGGCATTCAGGGTTACCAGGGTCTGCAGATGGTGCTTGACGAAGCGAACGCTGCGGGCGGTATCGGCGGACACAAACTGCAACTGGTGGCCTATGACGGCAAGACCGATCCGCAATTGACGGCGACCTTTGCTTCGCGTTGCGCCGAAGACGACAAAGGACTGGTGATCATCGGGGGCAATCCTTCTGCGCCCGCTGCCGCGATGATTCCTGTTGCGACTGAAGAAAAGACTCCGTATTACATCCTGTCGGCGGGAACGGACTCGTTGATCGATTCGTCGGCAACCTATCATTTCCGCTTCGGTCCCGCCAATCGTCAGGATGCGGCCGCCATTGCCGACCTGCTTGCGCAGCAGGGCTTCAAGCGTCCGGCCATCATCAACAACTCCGTGCCGTTCGGCATCGACGGCGCACGTGCCACGACGGCGGCGCTGAAGAAAAAGAACATCAGTGTCATCGCGCAGCAAACCTACGACATCAACGCCACGGATCTGTCGCCGCAGGTGACGAACCTGCGCGACGCGAAGCCCGACGTGGTGATCGTGTTCCCGTACGCGGCCGACGGTGCGCGCGTCCTGCGCACCATGCAGCAACTGAACGTCAACGTGCCGATCGTCGTTTCGCGCAGTGCGCTGCTAGATACACTGCGCAAACTTGCGGGGCCCGCCAGCGACGGCGTGCTGATTCCGAATACGGTAGATCCGACGCGCCCCGATGTGCAGGCATTCTTCAAGACATTCGACGCACGCTTCGGCCCGCATCAGCCCACGCTCTATCCGGTACTCGGTTACGACGCGGGCAAGGCCGCCCTGCAGGTCATCGCGACTCCGGCCGTGCTCAAGGCGATCAATGCCGGCGATATCGCGCAGGCTCGCACCGCATTCCGGGACGCGACGGAGAAGCTGAACGGCTTCAAAGGCCTGCAAGGCGAACAGGGCGCGTCGTATCACTTTGGTCCGAAGCAGCATCACGGTTCGCCCGACGAGCACTGGTACGTCTTTATCCAGGTTGCAGACAACGGCACTCATCTGGTGAAACCGGACCTGAGCAAATTCAAGCCTCGTTGAGGCTTTGCAGAAGTTTTGTCGAAGAAGGCGGCGTTGTCGCTCAGCGTTCGCCTCGACGCTTCATCCTGGATTCGGGTAGTTTCAACGAGAGCCATGCTCATGGACAAAATCAGTGTCTTGTTGCTCGCCGGTCTAACCAACGGCAGTGTCTACGGTTTGATCGGTCTGTCGTTATCGCTGATCTACGGCACGAACCGCGTCATCAATTTCGCTCAGGGCGATTTCGTGATGATTGGCACGATGTCGGCGGTGTTTTTCATGGTCACCTGCAATCTGCCGACACCGCTTGCTCTTGCCGCAGTGATCGCCGTCGTGCTCGTGTGCGGGCTGATACTCGAGTTCGCTGTGTACCGGCCGCTCGTCAAGCGCGGTGCGCCGCCTCTCACGATCATGATCGGCATGCTCGCGGCGGCAATTATCGCCAGCGGCGTCGCGTTGCTGATCTGGGGTGCCGATCAATTGTTCGTGCCCAGCATCCTGTCGATGCAACCGATTACGCTCGGGCCCCTCACGACCAACCAGCAGCAACTGGCGATCATCGTGGCCTTCGTCGTATTCCTGATCGTGACGTGGTTTCTGTTGTATCGCACGAGCTTTGGCCTGTGCGTGCGGGCGACTGGCGCGCAACCGCGCGTCGCGCAACTGATGGGTATCCGTTCATCGCGCATCGTGCGTTTCGGATTTCTCTTCAGTGCGCTCGTGAGCGGGGTGGCCGGCGTGCTGATCGGACCGCTGCTGGGCGGCCAGGCATCCATGGGCGTCGATCTCACCGTCAAGGGATTCATGGCGGCGATTCTCGGCGGCCTGGGCAGTCCGTTTGCCGCGGCGGCGGGCGGCATCGTCATCGGCATTCTGGAGGCGTTCGTGGCGGGTTATGGCAGCAGCCTTTATGCAGAACCCATCATCTTTGTGTTAATCCTGCTCGTCCTGTTGATCCGTCCGTATGGGCTTCTGGGCGACTTCGAGGCGATCCGGCGATGAAGACAGCATCTACTCCATCCACTTTCTGGTCAGTCAAGGCACCATTCGTTGCACTGCTCGCTGTTGCGCTGCTGGCGCCGGTGCTGCTGACCACCGGCTTCCAGCTGCGGCTGATTTCGCTCATCTGCATCTACGCGATTCTGAGCGTCGGCTTCAATTTGCTCTACGGTTACGCCGGGCAGATCGCCATGGGGCATCAAGGCTTCTTTGCGATCGGCGCGTACGGGTATGCGCTGCTGCAGCTCAATGCGAAGTTTTCCGCGTTGAGCGCGTTGCCCGTGAGCCTCGTGATCTGTGCGCTTGTCGCGCTGGCGATCGGGATACCGCTGTTGCGGCTGCGCACACACTATCTGGCGATGGCGACATTGTGTTTCGGCATCGTGATCGCGGGCGTGGCGAATCGCTGGATCGAGGTAACGGGCGGCACTGCGGGGCTACTGATTCCCGCGCTTAGCATTGGCGATAAATCCGTTGACCGTTTGACGCTGTACTACGTGATCGTGACCGTCACCGCACTCGTGCTGATATTGCAGAACTTTATCGTTTCAAGTCATCTGGGACGTTCGTTGCAAGCCATCCGTGATGATGAAAGAGCCGCGGCCGCGCTGGGTGTCAACGTCTCCGTGCAGAAGTTGCGAGTGTTCGTATTGAGCGCGGTACTCGCGGGCCTGGCAGGTATTGGCTTTTCCGTCGTCAGCCAGCAGGTGAGTCCGAGCATGGGTGAATTTCCCGTGTTGGTGTCGATGCTGACGATCGCGGTGGTCGGCGGTCTCGGGACACGGTATGGGCCGGTACTCGGTTCGATCGTGGTCGTCGCCGCGCCGCAGCTGCTGACGCGTTTCGGCGAATTGCAGACGCTGGTGTATGGCCTGTGCCTGCTGTTGTTCCTGATCTTCCTGCCCAACGGACTCTCCGGCCTGCTGGGTTCGCGCAGTCGTCTGCAGCGCAGCAGGCTGCTCCGCCAGTCGCCGCCGCGCGTGCCGGCCAATCCGACGGTCAAGAAAGGAGTTGGACAATGAGAGGCCAGTTTTCGGAATCACGCACGCCTATCGTCGGCACGCCGCAATTGATGGAGATTCAAGGCTGCATGAAGCGCTTTGGCGGCTTGCTCGCGGTCGACCAGGTGTCGTTCGATGTTCGTCAGGGAGAGGCGATCGGCCTGATCGGACCGAACGGTGCCGGCAAGTCGACTACCTTCAATCTGATCACCGGTGTGGATACGCCTACTTCCGGCGACATCGTGTTCAAGCAGAAAAACATTACGCGCCAGCCCTTGCATCGGCGTAGCGCGATGGGCATGGCACGCACTTTCCAGATCGTGCGGCTATTCAGCGGGCTGACTGTGCTCGAGAACGTGATGCTCGGCTTTCATCCGCAACTGGTGGACGGTTTTTTGTTTTCGCTACTGCGTTTTCGTAAGGTCGCGGCTGACGAACGGCGTTGCGCGACGCGGGCAATGGAACTATTGGAGTTCGTAGGTCTGGCGCAGCGCGCGCATGACCTGATTTCGCACCTGCCGCATGGGCAGCAACGTCTGGTGGAAATCGCACGGGCATTGGCGAGCGAGCCCAGCATTCTGCTGCTTGACGAGCCTGCTGCCGGACTGAACGACCAGGAAACCGCGGGTCTCGGACGCATGTTGCGTCAACTGAACGACGACGGTTTGACGATTCTGATCGTCGAGCACGACATCGGCTTCATCATGGGCCTGTGCCATCGCATTGTGGTGCTCGATCATGGCGCGAAGATTGCCGAGGGCGATGCTGCGTCGATTCAGAGCAATCCGAAAGTGATCGAAGCCTATCTGGGAACCGGAGGCGCACATGCTAAAAATTGATGGCCTGCGTGCCGGATACAAGGGCACGGAAGCGTTGCACGGTCTCTCGCTGGAGATCAAGCAAGGGTCAATCGTGTCGGCGGTCGGTGCCAATGGCGCGGGCAAGTCCACACTCATCAACGCGATTTCGCGGCTGGTCGAAGTGAACGCCGGATCGATTACGTTTGACGGCGAGGACATCGTCGCGTTGTCGGCGCCGGAGGTGGTCGAGCTTGGCATCGTGCAGGTGCCGGAAGGGCGGCAGCTATTTACCGCACTGACCGTGACCGAGAACCTGCGCCTCGGCTTTCATCGGCTGCACCATCGACGCGATGCATCACTTTATCGAGACCGGCTCGATTACGTCTACGACCTGTTTCCGAAACTCAAGGAGCGCGCCGATCAGCGAACGATCAGCCTGAGCGGCGGCGAGCAGCAGATGGTGGCGATGGGCCGCGCCTTGATGGCGGACCCCAAACTACTTCTGCTCGACGAACCTTCGCTGGGCCTCGCGCCGCTAGTCGTCGAGCGGCTGTTCGGCGTCTTGCAGGTGTTGCGCAAGACGGGTCTCACGATCCTGCTCGTCGAGCAGCATGCGGACGAGGCGCTGGCGTTGTCAGACTACGGCTATGTGCTGTCGGTTGGTCATATCGCCGCACAGGGCACGGGAGAATCGTTGCGTGGCCACGAAGCGATCCATCAGTCCTATCTCGGCTAGGCAGCGGGAGTCAATGTCATGTCGGATGTATCGCTGAGCGTGGATTTTGCCATCGTAGGCGCGGGGCTCGCCGGGCTCGTCGCCGCCAACCGGGCCGCCGAAGCGGGTCTGTCGGTCGCGCTGCTGGAAGCCGGCCGCGAAGAATGCTATCCCGCGAATTCTCGCTATGCGGGCGGGGTGTTTCATCTGGCGTTTCTCGACGTGTCGTCGGACCCGGACGCGTTGCGGCGCGCGATTGTCGACGCGAGCGCGGGCCTACGCGACGAAGCGCTCGCCGTCGCGCTGGCGGTGGATGGACGGCGTGTCGTGGAATGGCTGAGCCGTCACGGCGCGGAGTTCGGCAGAGGCGGAGACTATGCCTTCATGGGCCATATGCTCAAGCCCTACAGTCTGCGTGAAACCGGCTTTCAGAATCATTGGCGCGGCAAGGGAGGCGATCTGTTGCTGGCGCGACTTGAAGCATTGTTGATCGAGTCGGGAGGACGCTTCATACGCGGTGCGCGCGCTGAGGAGCTGCACATGGTCGATGGCCGTTGCATGGGCGTCCACGTGAGGCAGGTGGACGGCTTGAACAGTCTTATCGAAGCGCGTGCCGTGCTGCTTGCCGACGGCGGTTTCTCGGGTAATGCGCAGATGGCTAAACAGTACATTTCGCCGCGTCCCGAACACCTTTGCAAGCGCGGTGCGGGCACCGGCATGGGTGACGGCATCAGGATGGCTCAGGCCGCGGGTGCGCTGCTAACGGGGATGGACAAGTTCTACGGCCACGTACAGCACGCGCAGGCGCTCGAGGACGAGTCGTTGTGGCCGTATCCGGTGCTGGATATCGTGGCTTCGTCGGGCATCGTGGTGGACGGCGCGGGTCGTCGTTTTACCGATGAGGGGCTCGGCGGCGTCGCGGTGGCAAACGCGATTGCCACACTGGACGAGCCGCTGTCCTCGTTTGTCATCGTCGATGAAGCAATCTGGGAGTGCGCGGGTCGCGCGTTTCTGCTGCCACCGAATCCGGCGCTCGAACGGCTCGGTGCGACGATACATCGGGCGCCGGATATCGCGAGCCTCGCGAATCAACTCGGAATGGACGCGGTCGTGCTGCGTGAAACGGTGCACGACTATAACGCGGCGCTTGCAGAGGGTCGTCTTGACCGCCTGTCGCCGCCGCGCACAGTCAGGCCGGCGACGCTGGCAACGGGTGCCTCGCCGGTCGAGGGGCCGGGTTTTCTGGCGATTCCGCTGTGCGCCGGCATGACGTACACGATGGGCGGCATTGCGATCAATGCGGATGGCGCGGCGCTGGATGCTGCGCGCCGTCCGATTCCAGGCTTGTACGCGGCGGGTGCGACGACTGGCGGCATCGAGGGCGGCTCGAATTCGGGCTATGTGGGTGGTTTGATGAAGGCTGCGGTATTTGGGCTGCGCTCGGCCGAAGCGGTTACGCGCGGGGCGATGGCACGAGGTGAGGGCAGCCTGACAGCAGCTTGACGTGGTCTGCTCCGCTGTTCCGGCCTTGACACCGCAAGCGTATCTTCAGCGCTTCAACTCGCTTTGCTGGGCCAGGTAGTGCTTTTGTAACGAACGCAGATGCGATTCCATTTCCGCACCGGCTTTTTCCTGGTCGCGTGCGGCGAAATACTTCAGCAGACGCCGGCGTGACGGCATGACCGCACTGTCAGGTGCGGGCGAGACCAGTTCGAGCATTTGCTCATGAATCTCGACCAGCGCATCCGTGAGGATGACGAGCACCGGATTGCGCGCAGCGCGCGCAACCAGCCGGTGGAATTCCAGATTGATGCGCAGCCGTTGTGGAACATCGCCGTTCGCTACCGCGAGTTCGCTTTCACGAACGTTCTCGCGCAACGCCGCGAAATCTTCTTCCGTGCCGCGTTCGCAGGCGAGGCGTGTAGCCGCGACGCCGACGATCAGGCGTGCTTCGGTCAGATCCGCGGGCTGAATTGCGCCGAGACGGAACAGGTCGGTAAAACCGGCAATGACCGCGTCGCCCCGGCCTTCCCGGACAAAAGCCCCGCCGGTTGCTCCCTTGCGGAACTCGAGCACGCCCGCCATTTCCAGCGAGCGCAACGCTTCCCGGACCGTGTTGCGGCTCAGGCTGAACTGTTCCGCCAGATCGCGTTCCGGCGGCAGGCGGTCACCTGGTTGCAGCGCACCGCTTTGCAGTTGTTCGCGAATCTGGTCGGCGACGGCTTCGAATGCGCGCCGTGTCTGGACCGGCGCATAAGCGGGCGTGGGGCGCACGCGGGCAGGCGGCGCGTCAGCCTTGGCAGCGGCACTTTGCGCCTTCGTCACTCGAGCGGGGGAGGTAGCGTTTTTCAATGATTAATCCATTCACGGTTTGTCGGAATCCTAACCCCCGGCGACCAATTCTTCAAGTGAGCAATACCCGTGTCCGCCATCAGCGAAATTCCTGGCGATTTCCTGACTTGACATCGGCTTCGTTCTCGCTGAGTATATTTCAAAGGTTCATCCAATGGACCAAATGAAATGTGTAGTGTGCGATGACCGCTGGGTCTCCCCGGCATTCGTGAGATGGACGAGACAACCTGAGGACAGGAACGGGCGATGAGTGAAGATCTGAGAGATGCAGTCAAGTACGAGGCGAAGGACGGCCGTGCCTATATCACCTTTTGCCGCGACGAAAAGCGTAATGCGCTGACGTACGAAATGTTCGATCGGCTGATGGAGCACATGGAGCGTGCCGAGCGCGACGACGACGTGCGCGTGATCGTCTTCCGTGGCGAGGGCCGTGACTTTTCTACGGGCCACGATCTTGGCCAGGTGGGCGGTGCCGAATACGGCTTTTCCAAAGAACCCGGCGCACGGCGGCCCAGCCAGCGCGCGCGGCTGCATTTCGATAAGCGCCACGTCGAGCAATTCCGCCAGATGCTCTACTGCGTGAAGCCGACCTTGTCGCTCGTGCAGGGCTATTGTGTGGGCGCCGGGCTTTATATCGTCGAAGCCAGCGATCTGGCCATTGCTGCCGAAGACGCGAAGATCGGGCACCCGGAGCAGAAGATGGGGCTCGCGGGTGCGGCCTATCTGACCAGCTGGAACATTCTCGCCCTAGGGCCCAAGAAAGCGCGCGAACTGCTGTTGCTCGGCGAAGTCGTGAACGGTATCGAAGCGGAACGCATGGGGCTCGTGAACAAGGCCGTGCCCGCGGATCAACTCGCCGAGGCGGGCGAGGAATGGGCAGAGCGCATTGTACGTTTGCCTCGTGACGCGATCGCGATCGGCAAGGCGGCGAATCATCTCGCGCTGGACTCGCTCGGCATGACCTCGCAGTTCGTGCACGGCTATGTGATGCATGCGCTCGGCACCAACATCCGCTATGAAAGCGACGAACACAACTTCATGAAGGAGCGCCGCAACAAGGGCGTGACGAGCGCCGCGCATGCGCGCGAAACGCGCTACGGCGAAGAAGAATCCAGCAAGTGACAGCGGCGGAGCCATTCATGCGCCTGGGTGGTGGCGTTGGCGCCGGGCGTGTCTGAAAACGAATTGTTGGGAGACAGGTAGCACCATGCTTACGGATCTGAGAGGAGCATCCGCTGTCGTGCTGGGCGGAACGAAAGGAATTGGGCGCGCGAGCGTGCTGAAACTCGCGCAAAGCGGCGCGAGCGTCGTGATTCAAGGCCGCGACGAAGCGGCTGCGGCATCGTTGATCGACGAGTGCCGTGGGTTCGAGGGCGAACGGGTGTTTGTCAATAGCGATCTGCTGACTTACGACGGTATCGAGCACGCGGTTGCCGCGGCGGTACAGCGCTTCGGCAAGGTCGATATCGTGGTGGCGAGCGGCGGTCCGCGCGAGCCTAAGCCGAAATTGTTTGTCGATATGGCGCCGGATGAGGGGATTGCGTGTCTGACGAGCCGCCTGATGCCACGTTTGAACGCGGTGCATGCAGCCACCAGATTCATGCGCGACCGGCAATACGGAAAGATCGTCCTGATCACCACGGACGCAGCGCGCATTCCGACCCCCAGCGAATCGATGATCGGAGCAGCCGGCGCGTCAATCATGTTTTTGACCCGTGCGCTTGGCGCGGAACTCGCTCATCTGGGCATCCGCATCAATTCGGTGGCGACCACGCTCACCACGGGTACGCCGGCGCATGACCGCTTTCTTGCGGCGAAAGAGGCAGGCTCGCAGGAGGTGATCGTCAAGGCCTTTACCAAAGCTGAACAGCGTGTGAAGTTCAAGCTGAATTCTGCCGAGGATCTTGCGGAATACGTACTTTATCTGTCGAGCCGGGAGTCGGACCAGGTGTCGGGTTCCACGCTGAGCATCAACGGCGGCCTGTCGTTCCCAAGCTATTGAGAGCCCGACCCAACAGTATCGAGAGAGAGTGATTATGCGGCTAAATGAAGAGCTGGTTTCGATTCAGGATTCGACCCGGCGGATGGTTCAGAAGCATATCGTGCCGCTGGTGGCGGGGATGGAGGCGGAGGACCGCTTTCCAGAGGAACTGGTGCCGGTGATGGGCGATATGGGGCTGTTGCAGTTGTGGCTGCCGGAGGAGTACGGAGGGCCTGGCGGCAACCTGAAGACAGTCTGCATCGTCAAGGAGGAGATCGCGAAGGTCTCGCTCGCGGCGGCTACGCTGTGCGGCAACAATTCGATTTCGTTCGTGTTGCCGTTGCTGCATTTCGGTACCGAAGAGCAGAAAAAGCGCTGGTTGCCGCTCGCGGCGGAAGGGCGGCTCGTTTCCGCGATTGCGGTCACGGAGCCGCAGGCCGGCTCCGACGTTTCGTCGATTCGCACGCGTGCGAGGAAAGACGGCGACTCTTACGTAATCAACGGTCAGAAGAACTGGATTACATGGGGTGGCTATGCGCACTACGTGCTGTTGTTCGCACGTACCTCGGATGCGAGCGGTTCGGATGGCATCAGTGCATTTCTGGTCGACACGAAGACGCCGGGTTTTCGTCTGGGCCGTAAGGAACATAAGATGGGGCGGCACGGTGCACCCAATCATGAACTCTTCTTCGACGATATGCGTGTCGACGCCGACTGCATGATCGGTGCCGAAGGCGAAGGCTTTAAGGCCTGCATGAAGGTACTCGACCTGAACCGGCCGACGATTGCAGCAACCTCGCTTGGGCTTGCACAAGGCGCGCTGGACGTGTCGGTGGCGTATGCGAAGGAACGCAAGCAGTTCGGCCGCGCGATCGCCGAGTTTCAGGGCATGCAGTTCAAGCTCGCCGACATGGCGATCAAGGTCGAAGCCGCTCGCAACCTGCTCTATAACTGCTGCGATGAAATCGATTCGGGCGATCATTCTCGACTGAACATGCTGGCGTCGATGACCAAGTGCTTCGTGACCGACATGGCGATGGACGTGACGACCGAAGCAGTGCAAGTGCTCGGCAGTTACGGCTATTCAAAAGAGTTTCCCGTCGAGCGGATGATGCGCGATGCAAAGCTGAATCAGATCATCGAAGGCACGAACGAGATTCATCGGCTGATTGTCGCGCGCCGCTTGCTCAGTGCATGAAGCGGCGTGAAGGGCCGCGCGAGTGTGGCTCGCAGTGGTCGGGAGCGGGATGAAAACAGAATCACGATGGAGACGCAATACATGAAGGTGATGGTCGCGGTGAAGCGGGTGCTCGACTACAACATTAAACCGCGCGTGAAGGGCGATGGCAGCGGGTTCGATCTGACTAGCGTGAAGATGTCGATGAATCCGTTCGACGAAATCGCGGTGGAAGAGGCGGTGCGCCTGAAGGAAGCGGGCGTGGCGACCGAGGTGATCGCGGTGTCGGCGGGTGTGGCGCAGTCGCAGGAAACGCTG